>PUMK01000196.1 GCA_003551325.1 Candidatus Acetothermia bacterium
TCGTTGGCCTTGGTGATAGGTCGCGTTAGAGCGTACCAAGCATTGTCCGTCCTCCGTCTGCTTTTCGTAGACGATCGTCTACTTCTTGTCGGCAAGGAGGGGCGCCAAGGCACCGGCCCGTAGACCCGCATCCGCCTACGCTTCTTCTATGGGGAGCGGCGGCCCCGCGATCGCGGGCGCTGAGACCATCGGTACACTTCGCGGCGATGTCCTAGCTTGACGACGGTGAGGGACATTTCTGCATCCTGAACGGCGTACACGATCCGGTAGTCGCCGCAGCGAATGCGGTACTTGTCCTTTCCCGAGAGTTTGCGAGAACCGCCGGGTCGAGGATCTTCAGCGAGGGCGCGAATCGTCTGTACCATGCGCTGCCGGGCTTTCTTGGAGCTGATGGCATCCAGCTCTTTCAACGCGGACGGCTTGATGTAGACGTCATAATCTGCCACGCTGGTGCAGCTCCTTGACTACCTCCTCGAAGGGCAGGTTCGGCTCGGACGCCCGTTCGTCGAACGCCGCTAGATCCTCTGCGTCCTCGGCAAGCGCAAGCCTGATGGCTTCGTTCACGAGGTCGGACATGGTTCGTTCGGTCTCGGCGGCCTTGAGCCGCAACGCCCGGTGGAGATCAGGATCCAGGTACAGCGTGGCCCGTCTTTGCTTCGTGCTCATGTTGCCACTTTAAGTCTATAGCGTTGTGACGTCAAGACGTCCAGATGGCGGCCGCAGTTGCTGGGGCGCCCCAGTGATCACGATCTGGTGGGGGCGCCTCCATTCAGCCTGGATTTCCCAGATGGAAGGCGGCTGAGAGGTCCAATTACACATGGATACCGAGGGAAGGTATAGGGGAATCGCGGCACTGAGGGGGCGGCTGAGAGCACCCCTTGTGGTGTCGACATGACTCGGGATGATCGGCTCAGCGTGTCACACGGGGCGAAGAAGTGCTACACTCGCTCTCTCAGGGGAAATAGGGAGGCTTTAGGGCATGAAGACGGGGCCAAATGGGAATGTCTGTTAAAGGAGGAGCAAGGATGGAAGCGGACACACTGGGCCGGGTTTCGGAGGACCGGATTCGCGAGCACATCCGTGCGCTTGAGGGAGTCCGGCATCCTGTTGCGGCACCGGAGGCGTTGGAACGGGCGGCCGATTACATATACGATTCGTTCCAGTCTCTCAGCTATAGTGTTGAACCGCATTTCTTCAGGTTTGCCGGCGGGGAATATCGAAACATCATCGCGACGCGCGCCGGCAGAGGCAAACCTGAAGAACGCCTGCTGGTCATCGCCCACTACGACACCGTGGAGGACAGTCCCGGCGCAGATGACAACGCCAGTGGAGTGGGCGTCCTGCTGGAGGCGGCAAGGGTGCTGGAGCCGCTTGAGTTAGCACGGACCGTACAGTTCACAGCCGTAAGTTTGGAGGAGGGGCAGTTCGAGGGTCCGCCCGATGAGATCGGCCTCTGGGGAAGTCGGGCTCTGGCAGCCGCAGCCGAGGAGCAGAACTGGCAGCTAGCGGGGGTGGTCGTACTGGAGGCGGTCGCCTATGCCGGGACCGACAGTGTGCAGACTGCACCGGCCGGGCTGCCGATAGCATTGCCGGAGCGTGGCGATTTCATAGGCGTGATCGGCAATGAGACGTCCGGCGATCTGGTCGACATGTTTGTGCAGGCAGTTGGGCGACATGGTGTCGCTCTTCCGCTGGTGCCTCTTGTAGTGCCGGGCAATGGCGAGACTCTCAAGGACACACGGCGCTCGGACCACGCTTCCTTCTGGGATAGAGGCTACAAGGCCATCATGCTGACAGATACGGCCAACTTCCGGAGCCCTCACTACCATCAACCGACTGATACGATCGAGACGCTGAACCTGCCGTTCGCGGCCCAGGTATGCCGCGCCGTCGCAGCGATGGTTATGGACGTAGCTCAGTAACGGGCGCAGAAAGAAATGCCGGATCGTTGCCTTTGATGGCGGGTGGGACCCGCCCCAAGGAGGACGAACCGAATGGATGATTGCCGCTGAAGTATGCTCGTTGGGAGTGCGCACTATGGCAGACACGAGCTCGAGCCCTTGGGACAACGAGGCCGGTCAGCCTGCAGGCCGCGAAGTTGCTGTAAACGGTGGCCGGTAGGCGGCAATGCACTCGGCAACCAGGATGTGAGCGCGTGATGGTCGTCTACCATGCCTCTCGGCATCGCGGCCTGCGGCGGCTTGTCCCCAGGCCCAGCACGCACGGCCAGCCCTGGGTCTACGCGTGCAAGGACAGGGTGATGGCTGCGTTGTTCCTGAGCGGGGCCGGGGGCGACCTGACCTGCGCCGTGGGCCGTGAGGAAGAGACCGGACTTCCGTACGTCTGTGAGCGGTTCTCAGGTGCGTTCGAGCACCGCTATGCAGGAGCGCAAGGCTCCATCTACGAGCTTCGGGCCGAACCGTTCCTGGAAGGCAAGACCAGCTGGGAAGAGGAGGTCGTCTCGCCTACAGCGGTATCTCCACTTGACGAAATCGAGATCGATGATGCGGCGACGTACATTCGCGGGCTTCAGGACGAAGGACGCATGCCTATCTACCTCTACCCTTCACGTCCGCGCGGGATCCCCGACGATGACGAGGACCTGGTGATGCAGGGTATCGTTGAACGGATCAGGCAAGGGCTTGCCGCAGGCCGCTACCCGGGCGGCCTCCCGCGGCAGGATGGGCAATGATCTCTTGCGCAGACCTTTCCCTTGGTGAGCAGCACATACCTGCCGCTCAGCTGTCGTCGGATTGCCTCCCTACGAGCTTGGCGTGAGGTAATCTCCTCTCCATCCCCGCAGGTGTTGGCCCGAGCCGGCTGTTCGACCTACTTCCGGTGTTTCTGCACATGGTGCGCTTTCCAATGCAGCATAGGCTGTTGGACGATCCGCTGAGCTAGCGTCTCGTCCTGGGTCAACAGGAGAGGTTGGACCTCTCCCTGTTCCAGCAGTCGCTCCAAGAATGACTTCTCGCCTTCGCTGAACGGGAGCAGCAGGGTGAGCGCCTCCCGGCATCCGGTTACCAGGCGCGGCAGCCACGTCTGGAATAAGGTGTAGTAGTTGTACCGCCTTCTCGAGCAGGTCCGGGCGGAACCCGGTGCTCTCTGCCAAGCCAAACAGCCGCTCCTTGGACAGCCTCACGGTACCTCTCCCCACCGGCGCTCCAGGACCTGCAAGGGGACCACCAGATTCCAATCTGCAATGAGCTGACCTGGCTCTCTCGTGGAGCGGTCCAGATAGTGTGGGCTGCGAGGGCGATGGGCGCGAAGCGGGCGGAGGTGCCTTTTTTCGACCATCAGGCTCTCCCGGTGTTGGTCCAAGAAGAACCCCACCTTGGCGATGGTGGTCGCATTCCCCAGGAGAAGCGCGTACTCGACGACAAGGTCCAGATCGAAGTACTCGACCGACTCCAGCGACCGCCAGACCTCCTCCCATCCGCCCCCACGATCCGGACGGTCGAGCACGTCTACGAGGGTCCGCTCTAGGCCTGCAACACGAACGAGCAAAGCGCCGCGTGCGTGTTCTTGAACTGCGAACTCCTCCTTCCTCTTTCTAAGAAGGCTCTTGGGGAATCGGACAGGACGGAATTCTTGCCCTCGAAACGTGTGTCCGCGGCTGGAGCGCCTTGAGAGATAGAGGAAACGACTGCTCGCTGAGTGTGCTCTACCATGGAATTGAAGGGCGTGTGGTAAGCCAGTACAGCATCGTCGGCCATCTTGGCCGCGATGAGGTATGGGTCGATGTGGTATGCTCCGGGATCGAACCCTCGGGGAACCACGGCGTAGAGGCCGCGGCGGATCCGTATGAGTCGGCCTCGCCTCGTGTAGTACCGCAACAGCGAGTCCACTGTCTTCGTCGCGCCTGGTCTGTGTGTGTCTAGGTAACTGGCGAACTCCGCTGTTGTGAAGACTGGATGCCTCTCCAGAAATCCCTGCACGTCCATCGGCCCACCTCGTTGACGGAGGATAGCATAACCCGCAAAAATGTTGCGGCTTACGCCGCACATTGTCAACCGATGAGCAGGATCGCCGAGAGGACTGTGGTCAACGAACGACTACCTAAAGTGTGTCCTGTTCGGACACTTTGTACGGCGCCCCCGCTAGGATCAGACGGCTGATCCTAGCGGTCGCATCGGGGACTCGTGTTTCAACTGTTGGCGAGGATTCACACGTTCAGCTCTGTGAATTCGATCGAAGGAGCATATGAATGGCAGATATCCGCTGATGGATGGGCGGGTGCTGAAGGCCTTCCCTGGTCACCCCAAAGCGGTTCCTGTCCGGAGACTAGACGAGCTGGCCGCGCCTGAGGGAGATGCGCGCGGCTTGACTAAACAGCCCGACTTGACAACGTGCTCAAGCCTTGCTGATCTCCAGGGACGACGGGGTGTCCCATGGCGTGCAGGTACACCAGGGCAAACACCGCCCATATGGTCTCGTGCTGTATCGTGGCGTTAGACTGCATATACTGAGGGAGAGGGATGAGCGATGGAGAGAATCCCGATCGACCGCCGCCGTCTAGAGGAGTTCTGCCGGGAGCGCCATATCCGGCGTCTGGCTCTCTTTGGATCAGTGCTTCGCGACGATTTCCGGCGGGAGAGCGATGTGGATGTGCTTGTGGAGTTCGAGCCTGGGCATGAACCCGGACTGCTCGAGATCGCACGGATGGAACGAGAGCTCTCCGATATCGTGGGTGGGCACAAGGTCGATCTGCGCACCCCCGAGGACCTCAGCCGCTACTTCCGAGACACAGTCCTAAGTGAGGCCGAAGTTCAGTATGCATCGGCATGATCGCATTCGACTTCAGCACATGCTTGATGCGGCCTGCGAGGCAGTCCAGTTTTCTCGGGGCAGGAGTCGCGTGGATCTTGAACAAGACCGGCTTCTGGCGTTCGGTTTGGTCAAGGCTATAGAGATCGTCGGCGAAGCCGCCCATCAGGTAGGCGAGGATACGCGCAAGGTGCTCACCGACATACCGTGGGACGACATCGTAGGTATGCGGCATCGACTCGTGCACGCCTATTTCGATATCAACCTGGATATCCTCTGGGCCACCGTTGAACACGACCTCCCGCCTCTGATCGAGAAACTCAGAGCATCCCTAGAACGGGTCCAGAGCGAAGGGGCGTAGCCGCAGAAGGGACGACTGCGTCCGGCAGATGTGATGCCTCTGCGGGGACGGCCCTTGCGGGATCCCCGAGGACGACGAAGACCAGGTGATGCGCGATATTGTGTGGACGCGAGAAGGGAACGCGGGCCGCGGCGCACCGGCTGGAGAAGCACGCCTTCTGTTCCGAGAACCCAGAGCAGTTCTTGTACCGGGAGTAGAGGTGCCGCTCTGCCATGAGGGGGATGCGCGCTCCTTGACTAAATAGGCCGACTTGACAACGTGCTCATGTCATGCTGCTTCCCAAGGACGAGGGGGTGTTCCATGGTGTGCAGGAAGTGGATGGAGTCCGCGGTGCACACCCGGTACAGATCTATGTACATCTGAAGGGGCAGAGGCGCATGTCGGAACGCTCTTCTTGCGCCCTCGGGGGGCGGCGGTCGTCCGAAAGCAATGTGTCGCGGGAGCCGCTCCGCTTCGTTATTGGTCACGCCCGGCCTGGCCAGTCGAGGTTGTTGGGACATGCGGAAGTTCTCTTCCCCACATATCGCTGTCTTAGCCCACTTTGGAGGCGGGGAGCGTGTTGCATGGTTGATGTCTTTTGTGCGATGATGCAGTCAGAGAAGACACGGGGGAAGGATCACTGATAGGAGTAGCCAGTGATAAGGACGATAAACTGCAGGCGCATCTGAGTTCGGTCCTGCGAGAACCGCAGCAGCACCAGCAGGGCACCCAGAGTCGTCAATCCCTTATACGGCGTATTGAGGAACTCGACACAAGGGTCCCGAGGCGTCTTCTGGTGTATGTGGCGAATCATGGGCATCCGCGGAGCGCCTTGAGTGCTGATGATGTTGTCCCACTGGGAGACGTGCTGTCGCGCAAGGTGCGTCGGCCCGAGGCCACCGGACAGGCCCCAGGGGGCCCGGTGTCAGGTTGAACCGCTGGTTAGCCTGCCTTGTCCTGAGCTAGAAGAGGCGCGAAATGGAGTCGTCCCAGACGGCATTGTCTGGGACGGGTCTGCCTAATGCATCCGCTATCAGCGCGCCAGCTTCCTCAAGACCGATGACGTCACCGTTGGGGCGCATGACCCCGTTCAGGAAGATGGCGCGAGCTATGCCGAAGCTTCTCCGGACCTCTGGGTCACCCGCATTCCACTCTCGGACAAGAACTCGCCCGCCGTACGGCTCGGCCGCACGTCTCATGGTCGCAGCTTCCTCGGACTGCAGACCCATGCAGAGGGGGGTGAAGAAGACATCTACGACGACCTCTGCTTTCTGGATCGTCTGGGGGGCGTACCGGGGCTCGAGGTATTGCGGGAGACAGGCTGTAACCGGAAGCCCTGTGTACATGAGTCTGCGGCGCCCCCTGGCCTGGGCGGTCTTGAAGCCCAGCCGAGAGAAGAACTCGTCGGGCATGAAACCCCAGACGTCTGAACAGGCATCGACCACAACGCCTCTGCCCTGCCTCTTGGCTCGCCGGAGAACCTCCCCAATCAGTGCCTGTCCAACTCCTTGCCCTTGCTCGAACACGAGCAGGCAATGCAGGAAGACAGCGCTATCACCGTGGATGTCCCGGGCCGCTGTCTCGATAGGCACGGTCTGGGCGAACCCGACAGGCTTGTCACCCAAATGTGCGACGACGACCTCGAGTCCGGCTTCCATCTGAGACTCCAAGTAGCTGTGACGACTCTCCAGCAGGAGGGGGTCATGATCGTCAATATGGCCACAGGAACACACCTCGAGCAGGTTCGACGGCTCTAAGCCGCGCCAGGACAGCTCACCCTGCAGACCCGATCGCCGTATGCCCATGCTCATCACGCCTTCTCCAGTTCATGAGCCTAGCTCGTCAGGCTGACCATGATTGGCTTGCAGCCGCGCAAGATAGGGTGATGCGCGGATCCCTAGAATGCATTCTCCCGCAGTTCTTTTGCAAGAGTCCTCTTTATGGTGTGGTAGCCCAAGCGCTCATAGAAGCCTACTGGGCCGGCCTCAAACTCCCATACGTCCAATCTGATCTCGACTGCAGCCTTGTCCTTTGCCCATTCATGCGCTGTCGCGACCAGGAGTTCTCCAATACCTTGCTTGCGGTACTGCCCACTGACAATTAGGCTTCGTAAGTGTCCATAGCGATGGTGCCTGATGTAATGGTTGCTCGGGTCATCCTGCAGAAGGTGGATTTCCACCAACCCTACGAGCTGTCCTGACACTTCTGCTACGAAAATACCCGAATCCTCACCTTCGAGAATCCCTGAGAAGGTTTGCACCAACTCAGAATTGGTGCGGTCATCTGGTTTTTCCATGGGTGCGAGGTAACGGGTTACATGCGCTGCATGGGACATATGAAACTCAAAATACAGGTTGAAGATCAGATCGATGTCCCTAGTTGTGGCTTTGCGGATCAGTGGCTTCACAGAAGGCCTGCACACTGGATGCAGTGCAGGGGTCCGACTTGTGGACGGACTGACCCTTGGCTGGCCACTCTTCCACCCAGGGAGACCTGTTGGAGCCCTCCGGTAGCACACCGCCCGCCATCGGGGTTGACAGCGCAGATGATCTCGGTGTCAATGAAGCTCGACTGCCCCATCCCGATCCCTCCTCCCTGCGGCAAGCCAAGGGTAACCGCTCACCTCATCCTTGGTCCAGTATCCGGCGAGGACGACAGGCCTGCTGGAGAAACCATTGGGGATGGCTGCGGCGCGGGCCTCTATAATCGGGCTTATGGAACCAGCCCATGAGTTATGCTCTCTGGGCCGCCCCTTGGCCGTGGGCCGCACGGCGGAGATTTTTCGCTGGGAGGACGGCCGGGTGTTGAAGCTGTTTCGGCGTGAGTGGAACGAGGGAGCAGCTTGCATTGAGGCCCAAAAAGCGCGGGCGGTATATGCGGCGGGCCTTCCTGCTCCGGCGGTGTACGAGAGGGTGCAGATAGCCGACCGTTTCGGCATCGTCTACGAGGAGATCAGGGGCAGGTCTCTCGTGGAGGTCTTGCGAATCCGGCCGTGGAGAATAGGTTCAGCGGCGCGGATTCTGGCTGACCTTCAGCTTCAGCTCCACCAAGTGCGGCTCGCGACGCTTCCCCCATTGCGCGAAAGGCTGGCCCAGGCCATTCAGAGGGCCCCGGGCCTCTCGCACGGCGACCGCCATGCTCTCCTCATTACCCTCGCGCGGCTCCCGGAGGGCAACTCCGTGTGCCACGGCGATTTCCACCCGTTGAACGTGTTCCTCACCGAGAGGGGGCCGGTGGTTCTGGACTGGATTGACGCCACGCAGGGAACCCCCTGGGCCGATGTTGCCCGCACGTCGCTTCTCATCCGTGGGGCGGCACTACCGGCTGATACACCCAGGCCGAGGGTCGTACAGCTTATGCGCCGGCTGCTGCACCGAACCTACCTCCGGCTCTATTTCGCGGGACGGCCGCCTGACCCCGACGAGTGGCAGGCCTGGCAGGCGGTGGTGGCCGGCGCGCGCCTGGCTGAACAGGTCCCGGGGGAGCAGGCTGGGCTCCTCTCCATGGCCCGCGCTGGCCTCGGGCGATAGGGGCTGGACTTCGCGTTTGGCCAGTGCGCGGAGATCGTGTTCTAGGGTGGCGCATGATAACAAGTGTCGCTACAATGTTATCACCATGGTGCGGACACAGATCAGCCTGACGGAAGAAGAGTACCGGGCGGCCAAAAGGGAAGCCCGACGACTTGGCATATCCTTAGCAGAGCTTCTGCGGCGGTCGCTTCGGACGACCCTGCCGGTGGACGAAGAGAAGCCCTGGATGAAGTACGCGGGGATGGTCGAAACCGGTGATGCCAGTTCCAGCCGACGGATTGACGAAGTGATCTATGGCCAGAAGGACTGAGGCCTACGTAGATACCTCGGCGCTCATCGCGTTTGCCGACCGCTCCGACACATACCACCCGTTGTTTCGACGGTTGTTCTCTGCTCCGCCTTCCTTGGTCACCTCGCCGTTGGTGGTGGCGGAGGGGCACGGCTGGTTCCTGAAGCGCTACGATCGGACGAAGGCCTTGCAGTTCCTGGCGATGCTGGAGGAGATGCCCATGCTGAGGGTGGCTCCGGTGGGGGCCGAAGAACAGCAGGCGGCAGCCGAGCTCCTTCGTAGATACTCCGATCAGGACCTGACGCTTGCCGATGCGGTGGGGCTCCACCTGATGGCGGCGAACGAGGTCCAGAGCTGTTGGTCGACGGACTTCCACCTTGGGCTCACCGGCGTACCGCTCGTGATCCACCAGCGCTAGGGGCTACGCGGCTGTAGGCTGTGCGCGTGCGGCCACTGCACATTGCTCGGGGTCGTGGGGGCAGCGCCGGCCCTGCGCTGAACTCAGGGGGGACGGGTACATGTCACTCGTAGTGGGTCCACATCCTGAGA
>PUMK01000264.1 GCA_003551325.1 Candidatus Acetothermia bacterium
GTCTACACGGCAACCTCGAACTAGCGGGTTTACAGAGCTGGATAAGAATACCGTGGCTCATGAAGCGTGGGGCACCGCAGGAGCGGTGCCCCACGCTGTTTCCTGCGCGAACCGCCGTGCGGGCCAGGCCATCATGGTGCCGGCTGGAACTCAGCCCTCGGTCAGCGTGAAGGTCGCGCACACATGGGCCGGACCCTTCGCTTCTTCGTCGACCTGGCCCTCCGTCGTGAGTGTGGCCTGTAGCGTATAGGTTCCGGGTTCGGGAAGTACCGACGTGTCCATCCGGGCAAAGTACAGCACACCGTCTTCGGTGTATGTCTCCTCCCCGATGACCATCAGGAACGCTTGGTCGTCGGACCAGCGCCACACCTCTTCCCCCGCCGCGTCGAACACGGCGAAGTCGTACCGTTGACTGGTCCTGAACGTGAACTGTTGCTCGTAGGCGCTCGTGGTGACAACGATCCCCATAGGCATCGACGCCCCCCACGGGACCTCGTCTACGGTTGCCAAGAGCACAAGGAGTTCCGGATGATAGGGGTTCACGCACATGGCTTTGCGCTTCTCCTCATCCTCGCCAACGCCGATGAAGAACTCGAGCTCGATGCCTGGTTCGTCCTCGGACTCTGCGGACACTTGGAACGTCCGTTGCCCGATGGTCTTCCGGGTTCGCTCATGGCCCGCGTAGGTCACCGTCACGTCATACGTGCCGGCGGGCAGTTCGCCGAGCGGTACCTCAAGGCCCCAATCGGTAAGCACGGTGAGGCAGACCTCGCTAGGGTTGGACGTTGCCACGCTGATGTGGTTGCCCAGCCGTATGACTTGCGGGGACTGCGGCACACAAGAGTCCGGCCACGTCCCGGAGAGCAGGAGGCTGATCACGTCCGATGTTGTCGGTGCCTCCGGGTAGACCTCGATCGTTGCGGTTCCGAGCTCGTCGGCTCCCGCCCAGGTGACCGAGAGCAATGCGATTCCCAGTGTCATCATGAGCAGTCTTCGCATTGTACTCACCTCCTCCACAACCCTAAAGCATGATTTGGACGGACAATGGACGATTTCGGTTCAGACGGACGGTGTGGGGTGCTTGACAGAACCTTCACACGCATCCTCGTCGGCACCCAGCCTCCGTCTTCCGGTGGTCTGCTTGGCTCCACGTCTCCCGCGTGCTTCCTGGACACGGCCGGACTACCCGCGCATGTTCATGGTTTTGCGGGCAGCATCAGCGATGCTCTCCGCCGTAAGGCCATAGTGCGTGAGGAGTTCCTCGGCCGCCCCCGACTGGCCGAACGCATCGCGTACGGCGACGCGCACCAGGGGGACCGGCTGATGCTCGGAGAGCACTTCGGCCAACGCCGATCCAAGGCCACCGGCTGCTTGATGCTCCTCGGCAGCCACTGCGCATCCGCACCTCTGAGCCCAGCCCACCACACCGTCCGCATCAAGAGGCTTGATGGTGGACACGTTGACCACTGCCGCTGAGACGCCTTCTGCGCTCAGCATCTCCCGTGCCTCAAGTGCCCGGGACACCATCACACCGCATGCGAATAGGACCACGTCAGAACCCTCAGCAAGGGCATCCAGTTTCCCGAACGTGAACGTCGGTCCTGCGTCGTGCACCACCGGGAATGCGGCCCGTGCTAGGCGCATGTACACGGGCCCGTCGTCGTAGCCCGCCAGGAAGTGGGTGGCCGCCGTGGCCTCGGGTCCATCGGCCGGCACGATCACACGCATGTTCGGGAGAACACGCATGTTGGCGATGTCCTCGAGCATCTGGTGTGAGGCTCCGTCCTCCCCCACCGTGAGGCCAGCGTGGGTGGCCACGACACGTACGGGCACCTTTGGGTACGCAATGACCTGGCGCACCTGTTCCCACGCTTTGCCAGTCGCGAACACGGAGAACGTGGTGGCGAATGGGCGCAAACCGGCCATGGCCATCCCCGCGGCAATCCCCATCATGTTCGCCTCAGCAACACCGATGTTGAAGAAACGCTCCGGGAAGCGTTTGCCGAACACAGCAGCTTGGGTGGAGCCGCCGAGATCGGCAGTGAGTACCACGATGCGCTCATCGATCGCCCCGGCCTCCGCAAGGGCTGCGCCGAACGCCTTGCGCGTTGCTTCGGCCTTTGCGCTCATGCCTGTACCCCTTTCCAATCCTTGAGGAACTGGTCGATTCCCTCAGTGGTCAGTGGGTGTTCGAACAGCTGCCGGGCAACCTTGTACGGGACGGTGGCAATGTCCGCCCCCAGTAGCGCTGACTCCACAACATGGCGCACGTGACGCACGCTAGCGACGATGACCTCGGTCTCGTAGCCGTAGTTTCCGTAGACCTCAAGGATCTCGTCCACGACATCCATCCCATCCCCAGCACGGTCGTCGATCCGTCCCACGAACGGCGACACAAAGGTGGCCCCGCTCTTGGCAGCCCACAGTGCCTGGGTAGAGGAGAACACCAGCGTCACGTTGGTGGCGATGCCCTCCTGGGACAGTTGCTTCACCGCGTGCATTCCGGGAAGCCCCATGGGGATCTTGACCACTACGTTGTTGGCGATCTTGGCCAGCTCTCTGGCCTCACGCACCATCCCCTCCGGTTCGAGGGATAGCACCTCGGCCGAGACGGGACCGGGTACGATCCCACAGATCTCCTTGAGGAGTTCGTGGAACGTCCCGCCCTCCTTGGCCACCAGAGACGGGTTGGTGGTGACCCCGTCGATCATGTCCGCCAGTTCCTTGATCTCCTTCAAGCTCGCCGTGTCCAGGAAGATCTGCATGCTACCCCCTTCGTTGACGACCTATTATAGAACCGGGGTCAGGTCTTGCACGATCATATCGCCGCCCGATTGCTAAGCTTCACTTCACGTGATCGCTCCACTTCCTGGTATTGTCCGGAGGGAACGGGCTGCGCATGTGGTTGTGCACGATGTGACCTCGATGACGTAAGCTCAACGTGATGGCCGCGTGTGATCGTGCAAGACCTGACCCCATAGAGCGGCGTTGCCGCGACGTGCTCGCTCGGGTACCGGAGCACGTGGAAGTATTGGCCGCAGTGAAAGGGCGGGAGCCGAGTGAAGTCCACGCTGCTGTGCGCGCGGGGATCGTCCACTTGGGTGGCAACTACGTGCAAGAGGTGGAGGCGATCCGTTCTTCGGTGTCTGAGGTTGTCCAATGGCACATGATCGGAAAGCTCCAGAAGAACAAGGCGCGCAAGGCGCTTCAGATGTTTGACTGGGTGCAAACAGTGGACTCGGCAGGCTTGGCCGAACGGCTGGATCGGGTCGTTGGGGGCGGTTCGTCGGTGCCCGTACTCGTTCAAGTCAACATCGGCCGGGAGCCTCAGAAGGCGGGCGTGTTGCCCGAGGACCTGGCCGCTCTCGTCCGACACTTGGCGACGCTCCCCGGGATCGTGGTGCGCGGACTCATGACCTTGCCGCCGATGCCACAGAATCCCGAAGACTCCCGCCCACACTTCCGTAGGATGCGCCAGCTGTTCGGAGAACTCCAGGCAGAGGATATTCCTGGTGTACAGCTGGACGTCCTGTCGATGGGGATGAGTGATGATTGGCCGGTGGCGGTGGACGAAGGGGCCACGATGATCCGTCTAGGAACGGTTCTGTTCGGTCCTCGTTCCTGACCCCCCTCCTTGGCGTCGTCCTACGCGACGCTTATGATCGAGAGTCATGCACGAGGCCATGCTGTGGGAGCCGGTAGGGGACGGACGCGTGCACTGCAACCTGTGTGCACACCGTTGTCTGATCAGCGAAGGTGCCAGGGGCATCTGTGCGGTGCGTCTCAACCAGGACGGAAAGCTTCACACACACGTCTACGGCCGACTGAGCGCCCGCAGTGTGGATCCGATCGAGAAGAAGCCCCTGTACCACTTCCTCCCTGGCGCGGAGTCCCTGTCCATCGCCACCGTAGGGTGCAACTTCCACTGCGCACACTGTCAGAACTACCACATGTCCCAGTACCCGCGGGAGCACCGCGGGGCGGTGATGGGCGAACAGGTGACACCCGACCGGGTCGTACGCCAGGCCAAGGCAGCCGGCGCCGCTGCCATTGCCTATACGTATACGGAACCCACGATCTTCTTCGAGATGGCGTACGACACAGCCGTCCTGGCGCACAAAGAGGGTATCCGCAACGTGTTCGTGTCCAACGGCTACATGACCCGGGAGGCTGCCGAGA
Source organism: Candidatus Acetothermia bacterium (assembly GCA_003551325.1). Classification (GTDB taxonomy): domain Bacteria; phylum Bipolaricaulota; class Bipolaricaulia; order Bipolaricaulales; family Bipolaricaulaceae; genus B1SED10-245. Next base: position 4,180 of record PUMK01000264.1, read on the forward strand.
CGATCATCCCCTACCTCGACGCGATCAACATCGACCTCAAGACGTTCTCCGAGGAGACCTACCGCAGGCAGTGCGGGGGGAGTCTGCAACCTGTACTCGATACGATCGAGCGCATGGTGGCCGTCGGCGTGTGGGTCGAGGTGACCACGCTCGTCATCCCCGGCACCAACGACAGCCGCCAGGAGATCGCCTGGATGGCTGAGTTCCTGCGGGGTGTGTCCCCAGACATTCCGTGGCATTTGGCGCGGTTTGTGCCGGCGTACGAACTCCATGACCGTCCCCCCACGCCGGTCGGTACGTTGCGCGAGGCGCGCAGCGTAGGGCTCGAGGCCGGTCTTCGGTATGTCTATGTGGGCAACGTCCCCGGCGAAGGAGAGCACACGGTCTGTCCAGAGTGTGGGGCGGTTCTCGTCCGCCGGAATGGTTTTCAGGTGGAGGAGTTGCGCCTCGCTGACGGGCACTGTGCGGACTGCGAGGCACCGATTGCGGGTGTGTGGGACGCTGTCCCCGCGCTCTAACCGCGCTTACGCTATCCGAGCCTATGGGTGTTGCGATCGGTCTTGAGATCCATGTACAGCTCGCTACCCGGAGCAAGCTCTTCTGCGGATGCAGGGCCGACTACTTCGGCGCCCCGCCCAACAGCCTAACCTGCCCTGTGTGCCTGGCCCATCCTGGGACGCTCCCCGTGCTTAACCGTCGGGCCGTTGAGCTGGCGCTGCGCGTGGCGGTGGCGCTGGGTGCCGCGATTCCTCCCATCTCAGCCTTCGACCGCAAGAACTACTTCTACCCCGACCTTCCCAAGGGCTACCAGATCACCCAGCAGGAACGCCCTTGGCGCGTGGGGGCAGCTTCTCCTTCTTGGTTCCCCAAGGCGCGTCGTCCGTGCGCATTGCCCGGCTTCACCTTGAGGAAGATGCAGGGAAACGCATCCATGCGCAAGAGCATACGCTGATCGATCTCAACCGAGCCGGACCTCCCCTCTCTTGCCATCCCGCAAGAACTGCTGTCGCTCATCGAGAGGGAGCTCCCCGAAGTTCCCCGGGTGCGCTTGGCCCGCTGGGTCCACGATTTCGGGGTGACCGAAGACGAGGCCTACGCGCTGATCGCGGAACCGGAGCGTGCTGCGTACTTCGAGGCTGTGGCTGCTGCCTGCACCGACCCACGCGAGGCAGCACACTGGATACTTACTGAGCTTCTGCGCTACTGGAGCGACACAGTGCCTCCCCTATCTCCCGGCGACCTGGCTCGGTTGATCGAAGCGGTGCACCGGAGGGATGTCACCCGGGCGACCGCCAAGCAGATCCTCAAGGTCGTGATCACGCTGGACGCGGACCTCGACACATGCCTTCACGCCTCCGATCGGAGTTTGCTTCGTGACGAACCGGCGCTTAGGGCGTTGGCACAGGAGGTGTTGACCGCCCATCCGCAGGCGGTCTCCGACTACCGAGCGGGTAGGACCCAGGTCTTGGGGTTTCTTGTGGGCCAGGGGATGCTGCGCTCGGAGGGTCGCGCTGACGCCCGCCGTCTCGGGGAACTCCTTCTCAGACTCCTCTCGGACGCACCCCCTCCGCCATCGCCCCCGTAGATGTGCGTCATCCCCGCTCCCCCGCCTTGCAGGCCCTTGGTGGTATAGTGGTGTGAGGGAACGTGCGACAAGGAGGGGTTACCGATGCGACGGGTAGCGATGGTGATGGGCGTTGGCGTCATGGGGCTGGCGGTTGCCCTTCTGCTAGGAGGGTGTGCGAGGACGGTTGAGCGGCCCACGGCCACGATGAAGGCCAGTCCAGTCTCCGGGATCACACCGCTCACGGTGAGGTTCGATGCCTATGGATCCGATGTGGGGACGGGCCGCACCATTGTCTCGTTCCGTTGGGAGTTCGGAGACGGTTCCTCGCCCAAGGAAGGTGTGGCTGTGCAGCACACGTATGCGCTTCCCTCCGGAGTGGATCGCCGAACCTACACGGCACGGCTCACGGTTACCGATGACGGGGGAGGCCAGGACACAGCCACGTCGCAGATCACCGTGGTTCGTTCCCTTCCCGAAGCGCAGGAGCTGATCGAGCACATGAGTGCCGTGCGCGATGTTGCCTTCAGCCCGGACGGGGCGTTCCTTGCCACAAGCGGCGACGACGCACGTACCGCGCTGTGGGCAAGGCCGGGCTTCCTGAGGGAACGGGTGTTGACCGGACACTATTACGGGGTCCTGGCGACAGCGTTCAGCCCCGACGGGTCCACCGTGGCCACGGGTTCGTGGGACAACGCCATCAAGCTGTGGAACGTGGTGACGGGCAGTGAATTGCGCACGATTGTCGGACACACGCGCGAGGTTCACGGCCTTGCCTTCAGCCCCGACGGAGCTTTCCTCGCCTCTGTGTGTGCCTCCGGTGGGGACAACATCCGCCTGTGGCGGGTGGCCACCGGCGAGCCCTTGCACAAGTTCGTGGGGCATCCTTATGGTGTGACCTCCGTCGTGTTCAGCCCCGACGGGGGTCGACTGCTCACCGGGTCGCAAGACCGGACGGTGAAGCTGTGGAACGTGGCCACCGGTGACACAGTGCGCACGTTGCGTGGGCACGAAGGCGTCGTGTGGGGAGTTGCGTTCAGCCCCGACGGGAAGTTCGTGGCCAGCGCTTCGGCCGATGGCGCCGTCCGCGTATGGGAGGCGGACACAGGGGATCTCGTCCACAGCTTGCACGGGCACCAGGGCCCAGTAATGGACGTGGCGTTCAGGGCTGACAGCCGCACCCTGGCCAGCGCGGGGCAGGACGGGACCGGTCGGCTGTGGGATGCGGCACTGGGGCGCTCCATCTCCACACTCAAGGAACACACGGGGTGGGTGCACGCCGTGGACTTCAGTCCTGACGGTGACTACGTGGCCTCCGGTGGTGCCGATACCCGGGTCTACGTGTGGGATGTCTCCTCCATCGTGTGGTAGCGTCCGGGTGGAGCGACCTATCCCTTGACCATGCGCCAGTGTCCCGGTGCCTCACTGCTCTTGTGTACAATGGGCGAACGAAAGGGGGCGTACGTGACACATCAGGAGCTATCCAAGAAAGCCAACGAGTTGCGGGCGACGGTGTTGGAGATCGTCTACCGGGCACAGTCCGGGCACCCAGGTGGTGGACTGGGGATGGCCGATGTGCTCACCGTGCTCTACTACGGGGGGGTGCTCCGGCACGATCCGAGCCGACCGGCGTGGCCGGAGCGGGACCGGTTTCTCCTTTCCAACGGCCACACGTGCCCGATCCTCTACGCAATCCTTGCCGATCAGGGCTACTTCGATCGGGAGCTTCTGTGGTCTTTCAGGAAGCTGGGGGCCCCGGTGCAAGGCCATCCATCGACCTCCTGGGAACTCCCAGGTGTCGAGGTTTCGTCGGGTTCGCTGGGGCATGGTCTCTCCGTGGCGCTCGGGCAGGCGTTGGCCGCCCCGGTCATGGGAGGGCGGTACCGTGTGTTCGTCCATATCTCCGACGGTGAGTGTCAGGAAGGGCAGCCTTGGGAGGCGGCCACCGCCGCCGTCCATCACAAAGCCGACAACCTTTGCGCGATGCTCGACTGGAACCTCTGCCAGATCGATGGTCCCACCACGGAGGTCATGGACACGGGAGACCTCGCTGCCAAGTTCCGCGCCTTTGGATGGCATGTCCAGGAGATCGACGGTCACGACTACGGGGCCATCGAGCGCGCCTTCCAAGCGTTTGCCGACGCGCAAGGGAGCGGTCGGCCCACGCTAATCGCATGCCACAACGTGCTCGGTAAAGGCGTCTCGTTCATGGAGGGCGATTACGCGTGGCATCACGGTGCCCCGAGTGACGAGCAGTTCAAGCAAGCCCTGGAAGAACTCGGCGCGGCGTCGTAGCACTGTGCGCTCGGATCCTCCGGGGATCGAGCGACGCAGGTAGCAGCGGCGCTTTGCACTGCATGGCCGTTCAGTGTTTTGTGGGGTTGGGGTCGATACGTAAGGGAGGTGGCCGATGAGACAGGTTCGTCAAGCAGTCTTCGTGGGGTTGTTGGTGGGCGTGCTTGGGTGTGGGGTATGGGGTGCCTCGTTCGAGAGGATGCCGCCCACACAGGCTCTGTATCGGCCGACGGCGTACACCCTCTATCCTGGAGAGCTCGAGATCAGTGTTCCCTCGATCCTCGCCCCATTCAGTGCTGCTGTGGAGTTCGGCCTTACGCAGAACATCCAAATAGGCATCCAGCCGCTACGGCTGTTTGACCTGAGCCTCGGGTTCTTGGCCAAGGTGGGATTGCCGCTCACCCCTGATGTGGAGCTGGGTGTCCCGCTCGGAATCACGCCCCGCGTGTCGCCGTTCAGCGTCAGTTGGCACGGAGGCCTGGTGGTCAGTGTGCAGCTCGGTGGCGGGTTCACTGCGCACGGGGGTGCGGCGGCTTCGGGGGGCGAGAGCTTCCGGACAACCGCCTTCGGCATTGTTGACTACGACCTCACCGATGAGCTCAAGCTCGTCGGCGAGTTGGGAATCCCCCCGTTGTCTCCGGGAGTGGGTGTGCTCGTTCGGACGCTCGGTTTTATCGATATCCGGGTCGGACTCTCCCTTCCCTTCAGCTTCGTCGGCGGCGTCTCAGCGCGCTTCTAGCTCCGGGTGTCGGGAACCGCCCGCAGGCGGTGGCTGGACGCGTGAATGTCATACGAGCATGTTAGGCTTGACCCCGGCTCTTGTCAGTGATAAAGTAACTGCGCAGATGCTTAATACGTCGCTCAAGCAACCTTCTCTCGAGGCGTTCGCACGCTTGTTCAAGGTGCTTTCCGTGGAGACGCGGCTGCGCATGCTGCGTCTCCTCATGGGGCGCTCTATGTGCGTGGGGGCACTGGCACAGACGTTAGGGATCACCGACGCAGCCGTCTCCCAGCACCTGCGGGTGCTGCGTGATGCCCAGCTGGTCCAAGCGCGGAAGAGCGGCTACTTCGTCCACTACAGCCTGGACAGCGACACCTTGAACCAATGGCGGATGGCAATCGAGGGATTGCTCGATGTCACGGACCAACCGGCATGCTGCGGGAGAACAGGCCCTGATGGGCGAAAGGAGGTGTGCCATGGAGGAGAAGAAAGGTTGTCAGAGGCCGGATCAACTGAGCTGCACGCCTGAGCAGATCAAGAAGTGTCACGGCTCCGAGCCGGGTCACGCGTGCGTTGACAGCAACGTGGGCTGTCAGAAGCCCGAGGAACTCACCTGTACGCCTGAGCAGATCAAGAAGTGCCACGGATCGGAGAAGGAACACCCCTGTACAGGGTAGACGA
>PUMK01000187.1 GCA_003551325.1 Candidatus Acetothermia bacterium
CCCGCCAGTACTGGGATGGCCCGTGCGTACGCTGACCGCCACAATCGCCCTCGAGATGGCCGAAAGTCCGGTGGGCAGCATACATTACCATGCCCTGTTTGCCATCGGCGGGGTGCTCTTCTTGTTCACGCTCTTGTTGAACGTCGTCGGTGAGCTCGTCGGTAACAGAATCCGGGGGCAAGCTTGAACCGGTTGTGGACCCAGCACACAGCGTTCGCCCTACTGGGGCTGACAGCACTCATGGTGTTCGCGGCTCTGGTACTCGTGCTAACTTTCGTGGCTGTTCGGGGCGCGCCAGCGATCTCCTGGGAGTTTATCAGCGCCTTCCCGCGCCGGGGCATGACCGAAGGAGGTATCTTCCCGGCTCTGCTGGGGACGTTCTACCTCGTGCTGGGCACGGTGTTCGTCGCCCTTCCCCTCGGGGTCGGAGCGGCGATCTACCTCGCCGAGTACGCGGAGCGGCGCACCTGGACACGTGTGGTGCGCATCGGGGTCAACAACCTGGCCGCCGTGCCGTCCATTGTGTTCGGGCTGTTCGGATTGGCCTTCTTCGTCAAGGCCCTGGGCTTGGGTGTCTCCATCCTGTCGGGTGCCCTGACCCTGGGGCTGATGGTCCTGCCTCTCCTGATCCGTTCCACAGAGGAGGCGCTGAAGGCGGTTCCCAAGGAGTTCCGCGAGGGAGCGCTGGCGCTCGGGGCCACACAATGGCAGGCAATCCGCTCTGTCGTCCTACCTGTAGCCATCCCGGGCATTTTCACTGGGGTCATCCTTGCTGTAGGCAGGGCCGCGGGGGAGACCGCCCCGATTATGTTCACCGCAGCCGCATTCTGGACGCCCCGCCTTCCCCGCTCTCCTCTGGATGAGGTCATGGCGTTGCCCTACCACCTCTACGTTATGGCCACCGAGAGCACGGCGTTCTGGAAGACACGTCACCTTCAGTTCGGCACAGCACTGGTCCTGCTCGGTCTGGTGCTCGTCCTCTATCTATGGGCGGCTCTCTGGCGCGCCCGAATACGGAGGAAGAAGAGATGGTAACGAATCCACAGATACCCAAGGTTGCATTGGGACGCGACAAGGCCTTTCAGGTCCGTGATCTCTCGTTCTTCTATGGAAAGGAGCGCGTGCTCACCAACGTAACGCTGGACATCCCCCAGCGCCGGATCACGTCGATCGTTGGGCCTTCGGGCTGCGGCAAGTCCACGTTCCTTCGGGTCCTGAACCGTCTGTACGAGGTCGTCCCTGGTGCAAGGGCCATCGGACATGTGTGGTTCGATGGACAGGACATCCTGGAGCGGGGAACGGATGTCGTGAACCTGCGTCGCGACGTGGGAATGGTCTTCCAGAAGCCGAATCCGTTTGCTAAGTCGATCTACGAGAATGTGGCCTACGGCCCGCGCATCCACGGCATCCGAAGCCGTCGCATCCTGGACGGAATCGTGGCCAAGGCCTTGGGTCAGGCCGCACTATGGGATGAGGTGAGCACACGGCTCAAAGGGAACGCGTTCGACCTCTCTGGCGGACAACAACAAAGGTTGTGCATCGCTCGTGCGCTAGCCATGGAGCCGAAGGTCATCTTGATGGACGAACCGACAAGCGCGCTCGACCCAACCGCCACGGCGAAGATCGAGGATCTGATCACCGTTCTGAAGGACAGCTATACCGTGATCATCGTAACGCACAACATGCAGCAAGCGGCTCGGGTCAGTGATCTGGCGGCGGTGTTCCTAACAGGAGGAGAGATGGTTGAATACGATGAGACGAAAAGGATCTTCGAGACTCCAATGGACAAGAGAGTTGAAGACTACGTGACCGGGAAGTTTGGGTAGCGGCATGGTACGCGAAAGATACCGGCAACAGCTCGTTGAACTCCAGGCGGCCACAGTCGCCATGGGGCACGATGCGGCCCAACGTCTCACCGAAGCGGTTGGGCTCTTGCGACGTCCGAACGAAGCGTCCATCCGTCGCCTGATGGAAGGTGATGATGCGATTGACAGCCAGTACCTGGAGATCGAGCGGCGGTGTCTTGACCTGTTCGCGCTGCAACAACCGGTGGCCGGTGACCTCAGGTTGATCGCCGCCTCGTTCAAGATCTCCACCGACATTGAGCGCGTGGCCGACTTGGCGCTCAACTTGGCCCAGTACGCCCAGGACCTCCACGTGCAGCTCGCTTCGTTGCCTGATCCAGAGGAGTTCTTCGAGCTTGGCAGACACGCACACCGGATGCTGGAGGATGCTCTTAGGGCCTATGATCTTGCTGATGCGGATGCTGCGCTGTCGGTCATCCATGCCGACGCGGAGGCGGATCGGACGTTTTGGGCTCTGACCCATGGGTTGGTGTCGGCGCTCATGCGCACATGTCAACTTGCGGCCGAGTTGCCCGAGGACACTGCGAGCGGCACGGTAGGCATGATCCTTGCCATTCGTGATCTCGAGCGCGCTGCCGATCACGCGGTGAACATCGCTGCCCGAACGTTGTACCTGGTCCGTGGCCAGTCCGACTACATCTGATCACTCGGCCATCGAGAAGAGGACCGAACCATCTTGCCCCCCGCCAAGTAGGCATCCGACCTCTATAAGCAGCGAATGGGACGACTCCGAGGCCACCGTGTGAAGCAGAGCAGTAGTGGGCGGCGTCCAGCCGGAGCTGCTTTGCATACGCCATGGTCCCGTCTCACTCCTCGGGAATGTCCTTCGAAGGCTCGATATCCCGCAAGAGCTCTTCCACATGTTGGCGGATCGTGTCTCTGATCGCTCGGTACACGTGAAGCGGTTTCCCTTTCGGATCCGGCAACTCCCAGTCGGCAGTTATCCCGCCGAACGCAGCCGGACAAGCGGCTTCCACACCGCAACCCATCGTGATGACATAGTCGTAGCGAAACATCTCGTTCGGGGTCATGGACTTCGGACAGTGAGAGGAGATGTCAATACCGATCTCGTTCATCACCTCCAACGCAGTGGGGTCTATGTGGCTTGCGGGCTGTGTACCCGCTGAAGCTACATGAACCGGGAAGCGCGCAAGCGTTCGCGCCAACCCTTCCGCCATCTGGGAACGGGCGGAGTTAGCCACGCAGACGAACAAGATGCTTTTTGACGGCTGGCTTCTGCCGTTAGGCTCGGTCATCATGTCTCGAGACCTCCTGCAGGTAGGTGCTGAAGGAGTATATTGGTCATGACCCTTTCGGACCACAACCGTGTGAATGTGAATCCCCTGCAGCCAGAAGATGACCTCCTGTGCGATCATGCAGCGTCGTTGGCAAGAGTGGCGTCGAGTGCTTATGCTAACAGTGAAATCGCTGAACGCCGTGACGCTGGAGCAACGGATCGCACACTCCATCCGCTGTGATGGTAGATGCAGACTGATAGCGGATCCAGCCTCATCCTCTCTGGCGAACACCCCTAATGCTTGGTGCTCGCATTCCCAGAGTAGGGTCTCAACAACTCCCGGCCTTGGCCACGGAGAGGTTCCAAGATCGTCCTCCCGTCGCATCGGCTCCCTCAGAGAGCTGCCGAACTCCCCTGACCTGTTTCCTCAGAGTCGTGCATCCAACGTCACTCGCTACACGCGCTGGGCTCACTCCCCGCAGTCGAAGTACTTATGGAGGAACCGAGCAGCGGTCTCCACAGCCCTTCGCGGCTCCACCCACAGATCGGGAGCGACCCCCCGCCCTTCACGCAGATCCAGGTTGGGTTCCATCCTTATGGATTGAGGGAGGGCGACAGCAATGCCGGAGTTGGGGAGGGCGACCCTCACAGTCCGTCCGGTTGTCAGGACGCCACGCGTCGGGTAGCCGATGATGATGACGTTCTCCATCCGCCACAGTGCCGATACAAACCACTCTCCCGCCGAGGTCGTGTACGGGTCGATGAGTACCACCAACACAGTATCGTTAGGCATCGTGTTTGCCAACGGTTGGTATTTTGGTATGGTCCAGCCAGCGTGAACGGAGTTCCCGGTTACTGGGACGCCTTCCACATCGTTCGCGCGGGACTCCTGCAAGGCCAGTGCCGTTCTTGTCCGCAGATGCGCTGTGAGCACGCTTCTGGTCAAGTCTCCAGCGATCGGGTCCTCCGCGTACAAGACCCCAGACGGGGTGCTGTCTTGGGAGTTGTACGCACGCACGAAGGCGTCCAGCCACTCGTACACGTACCTCAGAGAACCGCCCCTGTTGGAACGCAGGTCAAGGATCAGGCAAGGCTCTTCACCTAGCGCAGGGGCGTCATCCACAAAGTTGTCCAGCTGTTCTTCATCGCACAGATCTCCGGTGGCAAGCGCGCGGCACACCGCCACGCGGATCCCCTCTTGTTCCTTGACAGTGTAGAGTTCGGCTTGTGGGCGTTGGTGCCTTCGGTCGAACTGGGTCAAGCCCACCTGGCGGGTGTGTTCGTCTCCGTCCGCTTCGAACAGTAGATCCAGGCGGACGACGGTCTCATCGCTTACGATGCCGAAGTGATAGACGAACTCTCCTTCACGGTTCACCGAGGGCTTGAGGTAGGCGTCCGGCGGTCCGTCGTTGACTGCCACCAAGGTTCCCAAGATGCCGTGGTCTTCCCTAACGTGGTACAGGAGCAGTTCGTCGTTGGCGGGACGCACCTCGTACTGGAGGTTGGTCAGATATGTGGAACGATCCCGTGGCGACGCGAACAAAGGCGAGCGGCCGTCAATGGAGAAGTGCCCGTCCTGCACAAAACTCAGTTGGTTGCTGATGAAGCTGCTCAGCGCCAAATGGGGGATGGGCTCGCCTACCCTGGCAACGTCCTCCTCCAGAAGCTCTCGCGCCTTGGAGAACGTGGCGTCCCCTCCGAACAGCTGGTAGCCAGCATAACCATACTTCAGAAGCTCGAACAAGATGTCGATATCCTGTAGGGCTTCCTGTCGGCTTGTCGCCGACTGATGCGGCTTGCGCAGTACCCGCTGCCAGGCGTCGCCCTCCTGCTCCAGCTCATAGGGATAGAGATGCTCGCGAAAGGCGTTTCTGACCTCTTCGGGGTCGGGGTCCACCGGGCGGTTCTCCCGAATATGCTCTATCAGTCGTGGCGGCAGCTCTTCCAGCAGATCCCCCACTGCCCCAGCGGGCACCGACGATACCGCCAGCATCACCACCGTGCCCCACACCAGCCAGCCGAACACCGCCATCCTGCTGGCGACCCCACGTCCGCGCATCATCCCTCCGAGCACCTCCCCTCCCAGGCTAGCACGCACCACCAGGGCTGTCTACGTGGGACCTGTCCTCTTGACCGCGCGGAACTCTCCTGACTCGAAGCTGACCCCGACGATCCCCATCGCATCGCCGAACCGTTCTCTCAGGTGAGCCCCCATCGGGATCAGAGTCCTCCCCTCCCATTGCTATGACCGTGACCACGCCCTCGCCAGCTGCCGTGCTCCCTACGGGAATGGCCCGGAGCCCCTCTACTCGGGTTAGTGGTTATCGACGGTCTTAGGACCTGGATCGGATGAACCTCACATTGGGAGGTGATCGGCCCAACCGAGTTCCTCGGGAACGAGCTTGGCGCATACGCAGTGAACGCCAATGAGCTCCTGCGGGAGGTGCTCGCGAGTACGTCTGAAGGACACCGTCTGCGAGACCCGTTCAACGGGCACAATCCAGCGACGGGTGGCACAGAGTTGCTATGACGGGGAGCGTATAGCGCTTTTCATCGCAGAGCTGCGGAAGATTGTCATCATCCTGATCTGGACGACAATGGTACTGTGGTAGTGGTGGTACAATCGGGGCTGCCTGTGTAGCGCGCTCGGCTACAGGACCCCAGAGGAGTACCGGGTGGAGTGCGGATCCCGCTCCTGGAGAACGGCCAGCCCTTGACGCATCAGCGATGGCATCAGAACGATCGAAACAGGTGGCGTGAGATCAACGAGATGGTTGTCCGCTTCCCTGTTGCCGTTGGAGAGGGGGTACCGTACTGGCGCTGAGAGGCTCGTGGGGAGAGACTGGCGAGGCACTGGAAAGGCGAGGGTGAACGCGGAGGTGAACGGAGCTTCTGGCGGTACCCTGTGGAGGGGATGGCTCAGGCTGACGCCTGGGTTGGCCTTGGCCGTAGCGGTCTGCGCTTGCGCTATGTGGGCCAGTGCGATCCTGGGTGAATCCCTGCTCGGCTACCAACGGTCGCCGATCTCGCCGGTGATGGTGGCGATGCTTCTGGGGCTGTTGATCCGCAATGTGTTCCGGCTTCCCGCGTGGATTCAGCCCGGACTGGATTTCTCCGTGAAGAGGATTCTCCGGGTGGGCATCATCCTGATGGGCATCCGTCTCAGTGTGCTGGACGTCTTCCAGCTAGGCACAATGGGGATTCCGGTCATCGTGGGATGCATTGCCGGTGCTCTCGCCGCCGTCACCTTCCTCGCTTGGCGCATGCGTGTGCCGAAGAGCCTGGGAACGCTCATCGCCGTGGGCACGTCGATCTGCGGAGTCTCGGCCATCATGGCCACAGCACCTGCGATCGAGGCGGAAGAGGAGACCGTGGCCTATGCGATAGCGGTCGTCACCGTGTTCGGCGTTCTGGCGACGCTCGTGTACCCTTACCTCGGTGAGTTTCTGTTCGGCGGTAACGGCAATGCCGTGGGGGTCTTTCTCGGCACTTCCGTGCATGACACATCGCAAGTTGCCGGTGCGGCGATGGTCTACGCCCAGACATATGCAGCTCCTCAGGTTGCGGATATCGCAGTTGTCACGAAGCTCGTCAGAAACGTATTCTTGGTGCTCGTCATCCCTTGTAGCGTCGCCCTCCACGCTCGAACGGCGGGGGCACGGTGGGCCGGACGCCGCACCGCTTGGAGGCAACTCCTGCCGCTGTTTGTCATCGGGTTTGTCGCGCTTTCCATGCTAAGAACAGTCGGGGATGCGGGGCAGAGCAGGGCGGGCATGGCCTTCGGTGTGCTGGAAGGCGAGACGTGGGAGCACATTGTTGCCGGCGTCAGCCGGTGGGCCGGCTATCTGCTTGTCGTTGCGCTTGCCGGCGTAGGACTGAAGACGGAGTTCCGCAATCTGTCGAGGCTCGGTCTCAGACCCTTCGCCGTGGGTTTGTCCGCTGCTGCGTTGGTCGGGGCGATCAGCTATGCGATGATCGTGATCCTAAACAAGGTTGCTGGGTGGGGCTTGGGTGTTGTGCCGTGAGCCACGCGCAGCAGGCTAGGCTGACGGAGGCGGTGCTGTTCTTCCGAGAGTTTCAGGGTAGTTGATGCCTGAACCCGTGTTGAACAGGACAACGCGCTCATGCGGTCGGACCCAGCCTTCTGTGAGCAGTGCCTGGAGGGCTGCCAGTGTGGCCCCGCCCTCGGGACAGGCCAGCACCCCCTCCTCCTTTGCCAGGGCCTGTTGTCCGGCAAGGAGTGCGTCGTCGCTTACCGACACGGCTGTGCCGTTGCTGTTATACACAGCGCGAAGGATGAGAAAGTCCCCAACCGCGCCCGGCACGCGCAGACCGGAGGCGACCGTTGCTGCGCCGTCCCAGAACGATGCGAACGCCTTGCCTTCACGAAAGGCACGGACCATGGGTGCACATCCCTGAGCCTGAACGACCACCATTCGAGGCCGCTTCGCACCGATCCAGCCAAGCGCCTCCAACTCGTCGAACGCCTTCCACATGCCGACGAGTCCGGTCCCTCCGCCGGTCGGATAGACGATGACGTCGGGCAGTTCCCAGTCGAAGTCCTGCGCCAGGTCGTAGCCCATGGTCTTCTTGCCCTCCAGGCGGTATGGTTCCTTCAGCGTGGACAGGTCAAACAGGTGGTCCCTGTCTGCGATCTCCCGTGACTTGCGGCCGCAGTCCGCGATGGTCCCTTCCACCAGCGTCACCTCGGCCCCGAATGCGAGGCACTCCAGCCTAAGTGAGGACGGCACGTCATGAGGCATGACCACGTGTGCGGGCATCGAAGCGCGAGCGGCGTAGGCGCACATCGCCCCGGCAGCGTTGCCGGCGGAGGGGATCACCACTCCCTCCACCCCCAACTCCTTGGCGCGTGAGACAGCGACACAGAGCCCCCTTGCCTTGAACGAGCCGGTAGGGTTCAGGCCTTCGTCCTTGATGAACAGTTCAGTCATTCCAAGACGATCGGACAGCTGCCGGGCACGAAGCAGTGGGGTACCTCCTTCACCGAGGGTGAAGATGTTGTCGTCATGCTGAACGGGAAGCACCTCCCGAAACCGCCATAGCGTAGTTGTGCGTGCGGGCAAAGTCTCGCGATGCCATGCCCTGCGAAGCTTCGCCATGTCGTAGCGGGCGAGAAGCGGCTTCGCGCAATGAGTGCACAGCCCGTGGATCTCGGCTGGGCGATACCCGGTCCCGCAGTTTGCACATTCCAGGCCGACCAAGAAGCTCACGGACGATCAACCTCCTTTGACAGTTTGCACCATTTGAGGTCGAGGTGGTTTCGAGCGCGGTGCCTCACCGAATGCGGCCTCGACGTGGAGCTGCCGCTGCAGGTACGTGGCGGGAACGGAGCGCCTCCGATGCCGCCGATCCTGCGTCCATCACACCGCTTATCTTGCCTCATGCCTCTTGAGTTCGCAGGCGGTCGCGCGGGGCACCGACAGACGGGGAGAATCCCCGCGATCGAATTCCCCTCTCGGGCTTGGGACGGCTGCGGAGTAGAAGAGGTCTACACGGGTGCGTATGCATTGGAGGGTGAGCTGCAACGGTGACTGTGTTCGTGGTCCTACGGGTCAACAGCGTCAGTTGGTACGGCGCGCCTCCGCTCGGGCACATCGGGAGCGTTGTCCTCGGGTCCGCGGTGGGGATCATCCTTAGGTCTTGCACATGCACGCAAGGTCCCCTCTTGTTGTACGCGGGTGCCCAGGCGATGGTGGAAGGCTTGGATTCTGGTTCTCCACGTATGGGCAGCCACGTTCTGAGTCTACTATGTCAATGCTCCGGCTGTGGGAAGAGATGGGATGTGGGTATGGCAGGCTCCCGTTTCTTTGGCTGCAGTCAGGATGGCGATGTGGCTGATGAAGCGCTGGGCCTCACACAGGAGGCCAGAGAGCGGGCGGTCATGAAGCGTTCCTCTGGGGTGCCCGCTTGTCCCGGGCGCGTAATCTGCTCCCAAGCGTAGTACACATCGGCTATCCACAGTCCCCCCAGCCCGCTGGCGTGCGCGGCCAACAGCATGTTCTGAATGGCGGCGGCGATGCCTTGGATCTCCACGTCGCGCAGGATCGTCTGCAACACTGCGTGCCGTGGCTGATCCATCTGCTGGGCTGCGAGCGCCGACAGAGCCTCGCCCGTTCTGTGCACGGTGATCAGCACCGGGGCCTCGCGTATTACCCGCACAGAACCGCGGACCGAG
>PUMK01000029.1 GCA_003551325.1 Candidatus Acetothermia bacterium
ATACCCGCCGACCGTATCCTCATTGCCACCAAGCTTCGCCATGGGGACTCCAACTCCATGATGGCCCAAGGAGGTATCCAGGCAGCGGACAAGGAGACCGACAGCCCGCCGATTCACTACCTGGACGTATTGGGGGGCGGGCACTTCGGTAACAATCCTGACTTGGTGCGTGCATTGGTGGAAGACGCACCGGAGGTCATTCGTTGGCATGAGCAGCTCGGCGTGATGTACGACAAGGACAAAGACGGTCGTATGCTCACCATCCACGGCGGGGGTACGTCCCGAAAACGCATGCACTCGGCGAAGGACTACACGGGCATGGAGATCATGCGCGTTCTGCGGGACGAGGTCCTAAGCCGCAGGATTCCGGTCATGGAGTTCGCACCGGTGGTTGAGCTTCTGACGGATGGCGATGGACAGGTCGTGGGTGCCGTGCTGTGGAACATGGAGACTGAGGACTACCTCATCGTCCGGGCCAAAGCCACCGTGCTGGCCACAGGGGGATGGGGAAGGCTCCACATCCAAGGATTCCCGACCTCCAACCACTACGGTGCCACTGCCGACGGCCTCGTGTTGGCCTACAGAGCAGGGGCTCCGCTGCGCGATTTGGATTCGGTTCAGTACCATCCCACGGGTGCTGCGTTCCCTGAGCAGATTGTGGGACTCCTGATCACGGAGAAGGTCCGAGGAATGGGTGCACAGCCCATCAACGTGGACGGGTCGTTGTTCGTGCATCCCCTTGAGCCCCGGGATGTCGAGTCCGGCGCGTTCATTCGCGAGTGTACGTCCCCAGAGCAGGGAGGCCGTGGTCGCGGCGTGGTGACGCCAACCGGCATGCTGGGGGTGTGGCTCGACACGCCAATGATCGACCTCATTCACGGCGCAGGAACCTTCCAACGGGAGTTGTCGGCGATCTGGCGGATGTACGACCGTTTTGGCATCGACCCCTCGCGGGATCCGGTGCTCACGTACCCCACACTCCACTACCAGAACGGTGGCGTGTCGATCAACGCGGACGGTGCCACGGAGGTGCCAGGGTTGTTCGCCGGGGGAGAGGTCTCCGGGGGGATCCACGGCAAGAACCGGTTGATGGGGAATTCGCTCCTCGACTTCAACGTGTTCGGTCGTCGAGCCGGGGTGGCTGCAGCGGCGTGGGTCAAACAGGCCAAGCTGGGACAGCCTTCATTGCGGCATGCCGCGGGCTATGCAGAGGATCTCAAGAAGGCAGGCGTGAAGTCTGATCGCAAGGCACCGACGTTGCTGCCTGACTACCGTGGGGAGCGTACCTTGGCCAGGGTGGTGGACCTGATATGACCGCTCAGCGCACACACGAGATCAAGCGGTGGAGGGTCCCCAAGGGACGTATCTGTGTGCAGGAGGACCTGTGTAAAGGGTGTGGTTTCTGTATCGACTACTGCCCGCGACAGGTACTGGAGGACGCGGAGCACTTCAACGCCAAGGGTTACCACCCTCCGCGGGTCATCGACCCTGATGAGTGCATCATGTGTCGTTATTGCGAACTCATCTGTCCGGACTTTGCGATCTGGACGGAGCCGTTAGACGAAGAGGAAGCGCAAGAGGAGGGACAGGATGCCGGCTAGATCCGTGCTGTCCGGCGTGCATTTCATGAACGGTGATGAGGCGATCGCTGAAGGAGCGCTTGCCGCGGGTTGTACGTTCTTCGCTGCCTACCCCATCACCCCGCAGTCAGAGATTGCCGAACGGCTGGCCTTTCGACTGCCGCGCACCGGGGGTGTGTTCATCCAGATGGAGGATGAGCTTGCTGCGATGGCGGCGGTGGTTGGCGCGGCTTGGGGGGGCACGAAAGCGATGACCGCAACCTCTGGTCCGGGATTCTCTCTGATGATGGAGAACCTCGGTCTGGCGATCATGACGGAGACCCCCTGCGTCGTGGCCAACGTGCAGCGCGGAGGACCATCAACCGGGCTTCCCACAGCTGTGGGTCAGGGGGACATGATGCAGGCCCGTTGGGGGTCGCACGGGCATTACGAACTCATCTCCCTGTGCCCGTCGTCGCCACAGGAGGCGTTCGATCTCACGGTGCGTGCGTTCGCGCTGTCGGAGAGGTTTCGTGTTCCGGTCCTCATCATGACCGACGAGGTGGTCGGTCACATGTACGAGCGCGTGGAGATCCCGGAGGAGATCTCCGAGGCACCCCGCCGACGGCCCACAGGACCGGTGGAAGGCTTCCTTCCCTACAAACCTGATGAGGACCTGGTGCCGCCCATGGCCTGTGCTGGGGAAGGCTACCGCATCCACGTGACCGGCCTGACGCATGACGAGCGCGGTTACCCCGATATGTCGGCCGAGGCCCATGACCGATTGGTGCGACGTCTGTGCGACAAGATCACCCGGGCTCCGGAGGCCTACACGTGGACGGAAGAACTGTTCATGGACGATGCGGAAGTGGCCGTGATTTCCTACGGGATCTCCGCGCGGGTTGCGTTGGGCGCGGTCGAGTTGGCCCGGAAACGCGGGATCAAGGCGGGCCTGCTGCGGTTGATCACCGCGTGGCCTTTCCCCGACGATGTGGTGCGGGGTGTGGCCGAGCGCGTGCAGGGTATGGTGACGGTGGAACTCAATATGGGACAGATGTCCCGCGAAGTTGACCGGGTGGTCAAGGGCCGTGTCCCGCTGGCTGGTGTGTACCATCCCGGTGGCAGGATTCACCGTCCTGATGAGGTATTGAGAGGTATCGAGGAGGTGATGGCATGCCGGTGAAGGCCAAGCGACAAGTCCCACCTCCCGAGGTGGTGCAGGGGCAACATCCCATGGAGAAGTACCTCCGGGCTGACCGAATTCCGCACATCTGGTGCGCTGGATGTGGACTGGGTACGGTGCTTGCGAGCTTCCTCTATGCGGTGGACGATCTGGGCGTCGATCCGGACGGCATTGCGGTGATCTCCGGCATAGGGTGTACGGGTCGTGTGGCCGGTTACGTGCGGATGGACTCGTACCACACAACGCACGGACGGGCACTCCCGTTCGCCACAGGTCTCAAGCTGGCCCAGCCGGACATGAAGGCCGTTGTGTTCTCCGGCGACGGGGATCTGTTCGCCATTGGGGGAAACCACTTCATCCATGCTGCCCGCCGGAATCTCGACATCAACGTGATCTGCGTCAACAACCTGAACTACGGGATGACGGGTGGGCAGGCTGGGCCGACCACTCCCCTGGGAGGGCGCTGTACGACGTCCCCCTACGGAAACTTTGAGCACCCGTTCAACTTGGTGCACGTGGCGGCCTCGGCGGGCGCGGCGTATGTCGCTCGCTGGACGAGCCTTGACGTTCGAAGGCTTCAGGGAGCCATCCAAGAGATGCTTGTGCGGAAAGGATTCTCGTTCTTGGAAGTCATCGCTCCTTGCCCCACGAACTACGGGCGCCGCAACAAACTCGGCGACGGCCTCGACGAGCTCCATCACTACGCGGAACACGCTGTGATCAAGCACGGGGCCGATCTGGCGGACACGGAGATCCTGCCGGGGCAGGACTTTCTTGTCGGGAAGTTCATCGATGAAGAGAAGCCCACCTACTGGGAAATGTACCAGGGCAAGGTGGCCGAGTTGGAAGACAGGAGGCGGCGTTGAACGCGGCGATCGTTGAGGGACTAACGAAGGCGATAGGACGTGCGGCGACGGACCTTCCCAACGACGTGGTTCGGGCACTTGAAGCGGCCCGAGACCGTGAAGAGGGGCCGGCTCGGGTGCAGCTCGAAGCGATCCTGAAGAACGTGGAGGTTGCCCGTGACGGTGCCGTTCCCATCTGTCAGGATACCGGTACGCTTACCTACTTCGTGAAGTTCGGCGTGCGTTTCCCGTTGCTCGGGGAGCTGATGGAGGCGCTTACCGAAGCTGCGCGGGCGGGCACCGAGGCCGTTCCCTTGCGCCCCAATACGGTGCACCCGTTCACCGGGGCCAACCCGGGGGACAACACAGGGGCTCACATCCCGGCAGTGACCTGGGAGCCCGTGGACGGGGACGCTGCAGAAGTGTACGTACTTCCCAAAGGCGGTGGTTCCGAGAACTGCTCGGCACTGAAGATGCTCACCCCTGGCGCCGGGCTCAAGGGGATCACCGAGGCCGTTGTTGAGCACGTGGTGTCACGGGAGGGGAAACCGTGCCCTCCCACGGTCATCGGTGTGGGCATCGGGGGCGGAGCCGATGTTGCGATGAAGCTCGGCAAGCGTGCGCTGCTTCGGTCGGTGGGTAGCCGTCATCCGGAACCCAAGGTTGCGGAGATGGAGGAGCGGCTGGAGACGTTGATCAACGCCTCCGGCATGGGGCCCATGGGTCTCGGGGGGAAGACGACAGTGTTGGCCGTGCACATAGAGTACGCACACCGTCATCCAGCATCACTGCCGGTGGGGATTGCCGTGCAGTGTTGGGCGGACCGGCGAGCTGCCGTGCGCATCGGCGCAGATGGCCAAGTCTCCCACTTGGGATAGAGGATCGGGGAACGCGACCGTTGGGTTGTTGTGGAATACGGAGGTGAACGATGGACAAGGTGCTGAACACGCCCATCTCGGAGAACGATGTGCGCCAGCTCCATGCTGGGGACGTGTTCTACGTAACCGGGCAGATCTTCACCGCACGGGATGAGGCACACCAGATGATGCTGGAGCATGGTGAACCGTTTCCGGTAGAGGGACTTCCTCTCTTCCACTGTGGTCCTGTCGTGCGCAAGTCCGGCGATCAATGGGAACTCCTCGCGGGTGGCCCTACCACATCCGTGCGCATGGAGCAGTTCGAGGCGGACTTCCTCAAGAGATTCCGGTCACGGGTCATCATCGGCAAAGGGGGTATGGGCGAGAAGACGCTCGCTGCTCTCTCCGAGGTGGGTGCGGTGTACACCCACTTCACCGGCGGTGCAGGAGCACTGGCCGCTCAGGCTGTGACGAAGGTGGAGGGGGTGCACTGGCTGGAGGAGCTCGGGATCCCGGAAGCGGTATGGGTGTTGCAGGTGGAGCGGTTCGGTCCGTTGGTGGTCACGATGGACGCCCATGGGCGCAGTCTCCATGCTGAGCTCGCGGCCGAAGTCGCCGAAAACATGAAGCGCATCAAGGCGCAGATTGTAGGCTGAAGCGAAAGGGAGGAACAGGATGGAGCCCCGTAAGCCCAACGTAGAGGAGTTGCTCAACAAGGCCAAGGAGCCGGCACGTAAGGCCCCTGCCTGGCACGCTCAGTACCGCGGCAAGGTCTCGGTGACCCTGAAGTGCGCGATTACCGATTACCAGGACTTCGGCATTTGGTACACGCCGGGCGTTGCTCAGCCCTGTCGTGAAATCGCCGAGAATCCTGAAAAGGTTTTCGAGTACACGAACAAGGGTAACTTCGTGGCGGTTGTGTCGGACGGAACCCGGGTCTTGGGACTGGGAGACATCGGCCCGCAAGCGGGGCTTCCGGTAATGGAAGGCAAAGCCCTGCTGTTCAAGTATCTGGGAGGTGTGGACGCGTTTCCCGTAACGTTGGACACGAAGGATCCCGACGAGTTGATCCGCACGGTGAAACTCATCGGACCGGCGTTCGGGGGCATCAACCTTGAGGACATCGCGTCCCCGAAGTGTTTCCGGATTCTGGACGAACTGCGCGAGCAGATGGACATTCCGGTGTGGCACGACGATCAACAGGGTACCGCTTCGATCACGTTGGCGGGCGTGATCAATGCGCTGAAGGTTGTGGCTAAGGATCCCCAGAAGGTGACCTATGCTGTCATCGGATCGGGAGCGGCGAACATCGCCTTCGTCCGAGTGCTTCTCACCTACGGTGTTCCGGCAGAGAACGTGATCATGGTCGATTCCAAAGGCATTCTCCATCCGGGACGCGAGGATCTGGAACGGGACAAGGAGAACAACCCCTACAAGTGGGACTATGCTCAGCGCACGAACGGTGAGCGACGGACCGGTGGCATGGCGGAAGCCCTTGACGGTGTGGATGTGTGCGTGGCTGCCTCGAAGTCCGGTCCGGGCGTGATCCATCCGGACTGGATCCGGGCCATGGCCAAAGACGCGGTGGTGTTCGCCTGTGCGAACCCTGTGCCGGAGATCTGGCCCTGGGAGGCTGAGGAAGCGGGTGCGAAGGTGATCGGTACCGGACGGTCCGACTTCAACAACCAGATCAACAACTCCCTCGGTTTCCCCGGCATCTTCCGCGGAACGCTCGACGTGTTTGCCCGCACGATCACCGACGAGATGGCGATTTCCGCCGCAGAAGCCATTGCCCGGACCGCCGAGGAGAAGGGCCTATCCGAGACGTACATCGTGCCTACGATGATGGAATGGGAAGTGTTCATCAACGAAGCGGTCGATGTGGCGATGAAGGCCATCGAACAGGGTGTGGCGCGCCGCACGTTGACCAAGAGTCAACTGGAACAACGCGCGTCGGAGATGATCAAGCACGCTCGGCAGGAGACGGAACTCCTGATGAAGCACGGGCACATTGCGCAGCCTCCTCAAGTCTAGGCTGCGGTCCGCAGTGTTCGGTTCAGTGGCGACAGCGCCGGCAAGCACCTCCGGCGCTGTCGGCTTTGCTAAGGATCTTTGGTTGAACCTGGTGTGGATTGCCGTTGCTCGGTAGACTGGCGGGGCCATGATGGTTACGTTGATTAACCTCGGACCCCCCTCCTCTCAAACGAAGCCGCGCGGACTCATCGGGTCACACGCTTCCGCACAGGGAAGACGTTGCACGGGTGTTCGGCGGTGAGTGGCGTGGAACTTCTGTTCATCCTTGTGGGCGTGTTGTTCGGCTTCGTCGTGGGCTACCTTCTTGCCCGTGCCCGTTCGTCCCGCACTGAGGGGGCATTGCGTGTACAGCTTGCGGAACTGTCCCAGGCCAAAGTTGCCGATGCGGAGAAGCTGGAATGGTCCGAACGACGGGAAGTTCAGCTGCGCGATGCCTTCCAGGCTCTTGCCAGCCAGGCCCTGCAGTCCAACGCCGACGATTTCCTCAAGAGATCGCGGGAGCAACTGTCGGCGATGCTTTCGCAGGTGCGCGGCGATTGGTCTGCGCACAAGGAAGAGCTCAAGCACTTGGTTCAACCGTTGGAGAAGGCGCTTGAGGGTCTGGACCAACAAGTGCGGCAGTTGGAACAGCGCCGGGAGGGTGCGTACAAGGCTCTCGACGAGCACCTCAGGCAGCTTGGCGATGCTCAACGCCAATTGCAGTCCACCACGATCACGTTGGCCCAGGCGCTGAAGTCGTCCTCGGTGCGAGGGCGGTGGGGGGAACTGCAGCTTCGTCGTGTGGTGGAACTCGCAGGCATGACCCGTCACGTCGACTTCACAGAGCAACCCAGCACCGACGAAGGAAGGCCCGATGTGATCGTCCATCTTCCTGGAGGTGGGGTACTGCCTGTGGATGCCAAGGCGCCCATGGAGAGCTACCTCAAGGCTCAAGAAGCGTCGAACGACGAGGAGCGGCGGCGACTTCTGGAGGCCTCCGTCCGTGCCCTTCGCCAAAGAGTCGTGGAGTTAGGGCGCAAGGCCTATTGGGCGCAGTTCGAGCGCGCTCCGGAGCTTGTGGTGATGTTCGTACCGAGCGAAGCGTATCTTGTGACTGCCTTCGAGGCGGATCCGGAGCTTTTGGAGTTCAGCATGAACCAAAGGGTGATGGTGTCCTCGCCCGTTACCCTGCTTGCCCTTCTCAGGGCGGTTGCTTTCGGTTGGCAACAACACACGATGTCCGAGGAAGCCAAGGAGATCACCATGCAGGCCCGTGAGTTGTACCGGCGTTTTCTCACGGTGCTGCGCCATCTGAAGAACACGGGGACTTCCATTGAGAGGGTGGTCGCGGACTACAATAGGCTTGTGGGTTCAGTGGAGTCCCGCGTGCTCCCAGCTGCGAGACGTCTTGAGGGGATGACGCAGGACGAGCTTCCGGAGGTGCCCCGTCTGGATGAGGATGTCCGGAAGTGCACTGTTGACGACGAAGAAGAAGGAGGCACGTGATGAGCGTATACGCAGTGATCCTGGCCGGTGGTCGAGGTGAACGCCTGTGGCCTGTCTCCACGCCGGAACTGCCAAAACCCCTGATGCCGCTGGCCAGCGGTGGCCGAACGCTTCTCCAAGCAGCCTACGACCGTGTTGCCCCCGTGGTCGGCGTCGATGGGGGGGTGTACCTGGCCACTGACGAACGGATGTCCGAACCCATGCGGTTGGCGCTTGGGCTACCGCGGGAGCAGGTCATCATCGAACCCGAAGGCCGCAACACGGCTCCCGCGATCGGCCTGGCCGCGGCCTTTCTGGCAATGCGCGATCCTGACGCTGTGATGGTCGTCACGCCAGCTGATCACCTGGTAGAGCGGGAGGACGCGTTCCGCAGCGTGTTGCGCGCGGCGATTGGTGCTGCGGCCACGGGCCAGCTCGTGACGCTTGGGATCCGCCCTACGCGTCCGGCCACAGGCTATGGCTATGTTCAGCGTGGGGAACCTCTTCTCGAGGTTGAGGGGCACGTTGTGTACCGGGTTGCACGGTTCACCGAGAAACCTAACCGGGAGACTGCAGAGCGGTACGTGGCTTCGGGAGAACACAGCTGGAACGCGGGTGTGTTCGTATGGCGTGTGGGGCGCATCCTCGAGGAGATCCGTCGCCTCCTTCCCGACTGGGGGGCGATGCTCGACGGGCTGTCCCCGGAGGCATTCACTGGTGAGGGACGAAGCTCCTTGGCCGAGGCATGGACCGCCCTGCCTTCGGTATCGGTAGACTACGGGGTCTTGGAACGCTCCGCTGACGTGGCGATGGTCCCCGCGGATGTGGGTTGGTCCGACGTAGGGGACTGGGAAGCCGTATGGCGTGCTTTGGCGGGGGATATGTCCGAAGTGGCTGTCCGCGGCCGTCATGTAGGCCAGGATACGACCCGGACCCTGATCTGGACCACACCAGGAAAAGTGGTCGCCACGCTGGGCGTCCGGGATATGGCCATTGTCGACACACCAGATGCTCTTCTGATCACGGACCTCAACCGCACACAGGAGACCCGATCTCTGTCGCGTGCAGCACGTCCGCCCGAACCCGATTGGGATGAACTGAGGGGGCACGACACCGAGGGCATGGTCTCCGTATTGGAAGCGTTCCCCGCGCAGTGTCGTGATGCCCTGGCACGGGGGGCTGCTGCAGAGCTTCCTCCCACATTGGAAGGCTTTCAGCGGGTGTTGTGTGCGGGCATGGGCGGCTCAGGGATCACCGGGGACATGCTGGGGCGTCTCCTCTCCGTGGAGGTCGTTCCCC
>PUMK01000124.1 GCA_003551325.1 Candidatus Acetothermia bacterium
AGTCGAGGATGTCCCCCGTCTTGTCCACCCCGAACTCCTCCAGGATCACTGCGAGCTTCGCTTCGAGCACCTCGCGCACGCGATGCTCCACGGTATCGTGGATCACGAAGTTCAGGGCACGCACCGGGAAGGTCTGGCCAATCCGGTCCACCCGCCCGATCCTCTGTTCCAGGCGCATCGGGTTCCACGGCATGTCGTAGTTGACCACTACGTGACAGAACTGCAGGTTGATGCCCTCACCACCGGCGTCGGTCGAGATCATGATCCGTGCGTTGCCGGCGAACGTCTCCTGCGCCTTGGTCCGCTCCTCCATCCCCATCGATCCGTTCAGGCAGACCACACTGAAGCCGCGATCGGCGAGGAACTCCTGGAGCATCTCCTGGGTGGGAAGGAACTCGGTGAAGACAAGGATCTTGAGGTTCGGGTCCCCCTCTTCTTGTTGCGCGCGGTAGATCCAGTCAAGGAGCGCTTCGGCCTTGGCGTCGGGCCCTTGGGCCTCGGTGCGTCGGGCAGCCTCCAGGAGCAGTTTCACCTCCGCCTGTTCGTTCTTCAGCGCCTTGAGGCGCGCCGAGAGGACGGTCTCCAGCTGCTCCTGTCCGTCGAGATCTGCCCACTCTTCCTCGGAGAGCTCGGGGAAGAGCTCCAGCTGCTCACTTGGCGCCTCCAACACCTCAAGGCGCCGCTCCAGGGTGGTCCGGATCGCCCTTGTGGACGAGGTCACCAGCCGCTGCATGAGCAGCATCAGGAAACCCACATAGCCCTTCTTCTCCTGGATCGCCTGGTTGTACCCCTCGCGCACATATTCGGTCACTGCTTCATACAGCGCCTGCTGCTGCCGGTGGCGCTCTTCCCACGCAATCGCAACCAGCTTTGTCGTCCGCGGTTTGAACAGGGGCTTCCCGTCCGCATCGATCGCGCGACGCTTCTCAGTGCGGATCACGTAGGGCTGCACGCGGTCTTTGGAAACACTCGTCTCATCGGGAAAGGCATCCTCGTCGAGAAGCGAGATCAGCCGATGGAATGCATCGGTCTTCCCCTGGTGCGGTGTCGCGGTGAGCAGGAGGAGATACGGCGCTGCCTCGGACAGGCCCCGACCCAGCTTGTGCCGTGCCACCTGTTCAGTACTTCCGCCGAGGCGGTGCGCCTCATCCACGATGATGAGATCCCACCCCGCCGAGATCAGATCCTCGAACCGCTCTCGGTTGTATTGGGCGATCCGTTCCCGTGGCCATCCGCGGCGCCCGTCGAGCGGCTTCACCGAGTCCACCGGACAGACGACTTGATCGTGCGTCTGCCACACGTTGTCCTCCTGGGTGATGCGGCGGAAGGCAGCGAAGTCGCTGGGCACAAACAGCCGGAAGTCCTCGTTGAAGTGCGTCCGCATCTCCGCCACCCACTGGGTGACAAGGCCCTTGGGCGCCACCACCAGCGTCCTCCGGACCAACCCACGCAGCTTGAGCTCGCGCATGATCAGCCCCGCCTCGATGGTCTTCCCTAGCCCCACCTCATCGGCCAGGAGATACCGAACCCGATCTGCCGAGACCGCCCTGGAGAGGGCCCTGATCTGGTGGGAAAGAGGGATGACCGAAGCTTCGATGGGGGCGAGTAAGACATCTTGAGTCAGAGCATCAGCGACCCGGGCCAATGCTGCCGAAAACCGGAGCCAGTCGTCCGAGTCTGGGATCGCGTCGGTCAGCGGGCAGAGCTGTGCTTGTCTTACACGAACAACCGAGTCTATGCTCGGGATCCACACCCGGTAGGATGGCCCATCCCACAAGGACTGCACTTCTATGATCTGGCAGACCTGGCAGTGTTCACGACTCCATGTCCATTCTCCCGGATGAGCCACGGTTCATCCATCGACTTGGACTACGTTGACTCGCGTCAACAAGCGCTGCATGATCACTCCGCCTCCCTTATTCCCATCTCCGCAATGAACTGTGATGGAGCTTTACGGTATCCGTAGTATTGCTTTGCGCGGGTTAGAGTAAGGGTCTCCTGCACTCTGGTGATCGCAACGAAGCAGCTCCGGCGCTCCTCCTCGAATTCCCGACTTGAAGCTCCCTTCCGAAGAGCATGGAACGACGGGAAGATCTCCTGGGCCATACCGATCAAGTACACATGTCTGACCTCCAACCCCTTCGCGCCATGAACGGTCATGCAACGAACTGCCATCGGTCCGGGCTGTGGGGCCTTAGGAGCTAGATCCATGTGCTGAAGGTATGTGTTCAACATCAGCGATTCCTGCCCCCGCTCACGAGCAAGCTGGCTGTGAAGTTCGCTCCAGGTACTGACTTCGCTGACGAGTTCCTGATCATTGGTATCCCCAAACTCCTGAGCACCTTCTGAGAGAAACCAGTCAACCACTTCGGGGAACACCAGACGATCGACCAACGATGCTCTGAGGCGCTCAACAAGCGCTGCGTGACTCTTGGTCGTACCAGCTGCTGCTGCATCAGCCAAAGCACGTAGGAAGTCACCGCCTACAAGAGCCGAGGAAGCGACCACGTCGTCCAACTCAAGAGTTTGATCTGTTAGGGCGTCCCAGGCCACGCAAAGTCGACGAAGCACATCCCGATCATGCCTCGAATTCGCAAGTCTAAGCGCGTGGAGCATTACGCGGACCAACGGAGCCTCGAACTCCCCCTTGCGCCTTGCGACATGGGATTCCATGCCCTTCTCACGGATAGCCTCAGCCACTCGATCCAGAAGCTTGTTGGTTCTCGCCAAGACGGCCACACCGGAACCATTCAGCTTCCGTTTGTGGATGTCAGCTGCCACCGAAGCTGCCTCCGCCTCAGGTGTGGCGAAAATGCCAAACCTTACGCCTTTTTGATCCATCGCCGCCGCACGGCTAGTGGTGAGCGGGTGTTTCCCCTTCGTCCGTAGACGATTGTGTTCGATCAGCTGGTTCGCAAGATGGATGATCTCTTTGGGACAACGGTAGTTCTCAGGAAGCTCGATTACCTTCATATGGTAGTCGTGCCTCAGGGCTTGGAGCCGCTCCGGACTCGCACCATTCCACTGGTAGATGATCTGGTCATCATCAGCGACAACAAACAGATTGGGATTTGTTTCCGGTACCAGCAAGTGCAGGAGATCATACTGCGCCTTGTTCGTATCCTGGAACTCGTCCACGCAAACATGCGTCCATCCGGCTCGCACCACGCGACCGACAGAGGGGAAGTCCTTCAGCAACCTACGTGTGAAGTGCAGGAGAGCACCAAAATCCAGCCGGTTCTCCTCTATCAGACGCTGGCAGTAAACTCTGAAGAGCGGTGGGACCCATTCAGGCGTTCGCACGATCCCCGGAGCCTCGGCTCCACCCTCATATGATGAGGCTAGCAGGCGATCGAGTAGCGAGAGAGTGTTCCTGTTGTCAGTTGGAAGGATGTAGCCTTCGTTTGCGAGGTTCTCTCCCACCTCCTCAAGAAGAGCAATCCGGTCTTCTTCCTGCGTGAGCAGTGCAAAGTCAGGCTGAATCCCCACATGACTTCCATGCTGCCGAAGAACATCCGTCGCGAAGGCATGGAAAGTGCACAGTCGAGCTCGATCCTCATGATGTCCAAGCAACCTGTCGACGCGCTCGCGCATCTCCGAGGCGGCCTTGTTGGTAAACGTGAGTGCAAGCACAGAAGCGTCGCTCTCCTCCTCAAGGACCCGCGCGACATGGAGAGTCAAGACAAGGGTCTTTCCCGAGCCCGGACCTGCCAGGACCAGTAGGGGGCCACCTGTCCACTCGACGGCCTTGCGCTGGTTCTCATTCAGAGCGTCAAAACCTAGCGCCATTGCCCCCCCTTGCCATCTTCACGACCTGTTCCAGAACTGAGCGGATCTCTTTGGTGACGCCGGCTTGCCCCCGTGCCTCCATCGCCGCGGCCACGTCTGCTGCAGCTCGCGTCTTAGCTCTACGAGGAAAGTCGTCCGCATAATCCGCCCAGTACCCTTCATCCCCCCGCCGCTTGGTCAGCTTCCTGAGATTCTGCTCCGGCATGTACGGGGAGTAGACCTCTTCGTACCCACTCTCCAGAAGATGGGTCTCAATGCTCCGATATGGCAGACACAATCGAGTGACTTCGTCAGCACCGCCAAGGTTGTCCTTCACCTTAGGCTCATACCTGGATCGACCAGAATCATCGTCTACGACGCAATACCATGCTATTCCAAGCGAGTTCGCGACCTTCGCCAGAACACCTACATCGGACTGGCTGTATTCGACAATCCGCACCCCGTCTCGGTGCAGGTTCAGGCCCAATGCCTTAGCAGCGGCAGGATAGATCCACGATTCTGTCTCCCCTTCAACTAGCAGCCAGCACCGGGCGAAGAGTAACTCACCTCGGGATCTCCGTACATGGTACGTGAACTTACGCGTCTCCTCTTCCGACAGCAAGTCCCTATCCACCCAGAATGCGCGGACTTGGTCGCCGGTCCGCGCCAGGCGGCGCACACTGTGAACATCTATCTCAGACAGCAGATCTCCACTGTGTGTTGAGATCACCTTCTGTCCGGAGAGCATGTCTAACAGATCCCAGAGTGCCCGGATAGCCGAGGGATGGAGATGGGCCTCCGGCTCCTCAAGCGCTACTATAGGGGCCCCATCTGGCCAGGCATCCAAGAAGGCTGAGAACAGCATCAAGACCGCGAGGCTCTGCGTGCCCTCCCCATGTCTTCCAACAGGTACCTTCGCACCACCGGATGCGCCGAGATGAACCTGTGCCCTAGCCAGCATGTCAAACATCCGCCCTGGCACCGCCTCGATTGAAACTACTTCGCCACCAGCCATCGGCACCACATCTTG
Organism: Candidatus Acetothermia bacterium; assembly: GCA_003551325.1. Classification (GTDB taxonomy): domain Bacteria; phylum Bipolaricaulota; class Bipolaricaulia; order Bipolaricaulales; family Bipolaricaulaceae; genus B1SED10-245. Next base: position 4,799 of record PUMK01000124.1, read on the forward strand.
CACCTTTGTCAGACGTCCCTTAGCCTGCTCAAAGCTGGTATGGGAGGCCACGACAAGATCATTGATCTCTCTTAGCTTCTGCTCGATTTCTGCCTTCTTTTCGGGCGAGAGCTGGCTGTCCTTCAAGAACGGTCTCCAGAAGGGGCCCTTAGCATCGAAATGACGTGCCGCCTCACGGAGCGCCGTGAGGTAGAAGAATGCAACTTCGCGTTGGAGGGTCGCCAGTGCTGACTCGGGGGCCCCGGAAAGTGGTTCGTCGTCCAGGTTCAGGAAAGTCCAATCCTGGGAAAAGTCGCGAGTTGTCGGGTCCCAGGCACACGTAACCGCGAGCTTCACGTGATTCAGTCCGTCGGCATCTACCTGTAGAATCCTCTGACGGCTCAGCCTGCCTACGAGGGGCGTGTCCCACTCCCCAAGATGCATCTCGGAGAGAATTATCTCGATGCGTATCGAGTCAGCAGATTCGGGTTCCGTATCGCCGTCCTTGAGGTGGAAGTCAAAGCCGTCAAAGACTACGCGGCGCCTGGGACCGAGTTCGCGCAGACACAGCTTAAGTGCATCAAGCACTGACGTCTTACCCGAATTGTTCTCACCGATGAGCACAGTAGTCTCGTCTAACCCAACTTCAAGGTCCTTCAGGCCACGGAAGTTCATGATGCGCACCTTAGTCACTCTCACGTTGCCCTCCCCGGTGGGTACATCACTCCTCTGAGGTCGCCGGCCCGTCCTGCGGCATTTGCCCTCACAAGGCCCACCTTGATTAAGCGCCCTGCCCACTGCGTGTGAGCGCCTGGTCGTACCACATGAGGAGCTTGGGGTCTTCCTGGAGGACGTTGTTGGGGATCCTCTGGGCGACGGAGATGATGGTGGTATAGTCGCGCTCCTGCCAGGCCTTCTTGAAGCCGGCGCGAACGGCCTCAAGCCGGAAGACTTTCAGCTTCTTCTGCCCTGAGGTTCGATACTCCTCAAACTCGCGAAGCAGCGCACGTTCACGTAGCTTCTCCAAATCCTCGGCCTTGCTCGGGTCGGGCACATACCAGCGGTCTTTGGCCTTGGCCCTCAGGCGCTCGTCGCTCTTGGGGAGGGTGCGGAGTTCCTTGAAGTTCGATGACAGGTAGCTATGGATCTGGCTAGGGACTTCGCCTTTGCCGTCATAGCAGAGGAAGCTCTCCTGAAGGAGGTCGAGCAGCTCCAAGGGCTTCTCGTGCTTCTGCCATCCACCGAGCTCCTTCATGAACTGGGGATGCAGTTCCTGGAAGGTCTGTGGCTTCTTGGAAAGCTGCTGCTTGAGCCACTGGATGGCCGACTCCTCGTCCCTCACGAAGAGATCGAGCTGCAGCACTTCCTTCACGGTCATCCTCTTGCGATCGTACTCAGCCACCTGCTCCGGCAGGAAATACATCCCGTCCCGCACTGAGAGACGCTGCTCCAGGCCCGCGTAGAACTCCGCCGCTGAGAGAGGAACGGTCACCCCACGCTGGACGTGGAAAGCCACCATGCGATCGTAGAGGGGAAAGTCCTGCCTCTCGGCGATCGTCTCCGCTTGACCATCCTTGAAGACGAACACGGGCAGTTGGCGCAGATGAGTACGCACGAAGTCCCAGACACCTTCTTCCGTCCCCGCCTCCAGCTTGAAGCGCTGTTCCAGTCCCTGGTTCGGCTTGTAGGCCGAGATCACAAGATCCTGCTTGACTGCACGGCCTGCGTTCACCTGGTTGAACGTGCCCTGCTTCTTGTCGAGGGTGCGCACGTCGGCGACGACGAATCCGGCCCTCAGGATGGCTTCCTGAATCGCGTTCCACACGGCGTTCTTCGAGTTATGGAAGACGACCGTCATCCACCGGCCAGGCTTCAGAACCCGGCAGTACTCCGCGAAGCAGCGCTCCATGAGATGCTGGTACTCCAGCATCCCCTTCTTCTGGGTCTCGCTGACGATTGCCTCCGGAGCCGGATTCGTGAACACACGGAAGAAGGCCTCGTTGATGAAGTTGAGTTCAGCATACGCAAGGTTGTCACCGAAAGGGGGATCGGTGAACACGTAGTCGATGGAGCTTTCCGGCAAGGGGGTGCGCCCGCAATCACCAGTGGTGACAACGGCCGCGTCCGCCCTTGACGGCAGCGGCTTGAATGCCTCCCTCAGCCGCTTGAGCTTGCCTTCGAGGATGTACCACGGATTGCACTCGGCGTGTTGCGAGAGTGTTCGGATGCGCCCGGCCATGTTGCGGTTGACCTGAGAGCCGCCAGGGCGCCCATACTGGATTGGCTGATACCGGTTCTGTACGGACATTCCCAGAATCGCCTGCTCCACGAAGTACAGCAGCATGTTTCTGGTCCGCGGTTCACGCTCCGCATTAGCTCGCCGCCAGACGGCGGACAGTGCATGGGCGGCCCGCGGGAGGAAGAGATGATGCACATGGGTGAACGAAGCGACCCCTGGCCGCCACTCATCACCCCAGCACTCGACGCCCTCTGGCGCACGCATCATCCGGTCTGCAGGCAACTCCGCTGGCGGAGGCAGGGCTTCGATGCGACGCCAGGCAACGAAATCGGCTTCGCTGGGTTTCTTCTCGTACTTTGCCTTCCCAACCGTGTACTCGATCAACACCGGGAGGCGCTTGGGGATCTGGACGGTCTTGCGGAGCATCGGGTCAAAGAGAGACACCTGCAACCTGTCGAGCCGTGGCTTGGTGAGCACGGCACCACATACTGGACAAGGAAAGTCGTCTCTGATGCGCTTCGTCTCGGGGTCCAGTGCCTGCTCAACGAACACCACTTCACCCGCGCACTCGGGGCAGGCGAACACCTCGCTCCACACCGTGTAGTTGATCCGGCCCTTGGTCTTGCCATCGGTGTGGAGCGTCTCGTACATCCAGCCTATCTCTTCCTCAACTTCATCCAAGAGCCGGCGGGCGGCCTCGGCGAATGCTTCGACATCGAAGGGGATGTTGTAGTTGGCAGCGATGAACGTAGCCGCTGGGGAAAGATCGCCGAGGATCGCGCGACGGGCACCCCATTCGGGCTTTCCTCGTCCTTCGGCCTCCCAACGCTCTTCAAGCTTCTTCCGGTAGTCGAGAGGAGCTGTCCCACACCATTGTGCCGCGACCCCGGTCATTCCTGAACCGTCGAAGCCGTCGAGCACGATGTCTCCGGGCTTCGTGTAGTGGAGGATCGAGGGAACGATGGCCAAGTGCGGGACCTTTGTGTGATAGCCATGAGCCTTGTACAAGGGATCCGTCTTCCCCTCGCTCACATCTACGGCAAAGGGTTCCCGATGGTAGTGCTCATCCGGATCGTAGGGTCGGCCGTAGTGCTTGACGAACTCGTCAAGGAACGGGTTCGGGCACGCCGTGTAGTAGGGAGGGTCAGAGAGCCGCAGGATGTCCTCGTCCGCAGCCGGCCCGCCGTCCGGGCCAAGCGGGAAGTCGTGGCGCTTCCGCAGCTCAGGAAGCTTCTCCTTCAGGCGCTCAAGGAAGTACGCGCGGCGCGCATCTTCCGACTCAAAGGTCATACCGAGGCATTCCACCGGGCCCTGCAGCTTGGCGGCCCTGTCCAGATCTAGCGGCTGTTGCTGGTCTTCTCTCTTCGCCATCCGTCGCCCCTATTTCCAATGCGCGCAATGCGCTCAGCGCATTGAACGCGCGTTGCTTGGTGCATGGCGTCATTGTGAATGCACCCCCAATGGCACCGCGCCAATAGTTGCGCCATTTGACAGCCCCAATGGCGCGACAATGGCCTCCCATCCATTTGTCTAACCATTCTCACCAACATCGTTGTAGTGCCAGCGGGCTCCGCGACCACGCCCTGTCAACGTGGCCGCCCTCTCCGAGTTCAGCTCGGCCATCAGCCGCTTCACCTGCGCACGGTCGAAATGGGTAATCTGCCGAATCTCCGCGTTGCTCAGGCCGGGCTCACCTCGCTCGGCCCGTTGCTTGAGGATGCTCAGTCCCCGGGTCTTGGCGGCCTCCCAATCGATGCGTCGCCCTCTCTCCGGATGGCCGGGGACCGAGAGACGCCGGTGCAAATCGTGGCGCAAGGTCCAGTACGTACCGCGGCCGGTGCCTCCGCGTTCCAGATAGCCAAGCTCGACTTCCATCCGGCTCAGGGTCTCCCTAACATCGCTTTCCGATTGCTGCGTAACCTTCGCTGCCGTGATCGTGTCGATCTCTGGATGCCTCAGTAGATGCTGAAGAACCAAAAGATCCTCGACCGCCAGGATACGGCCGTTGTCGGCCTCTTCTGCGACGAAGAGGCGAAACGGGATGGAGAGATCGCTAGCCCGGAAGATGACCCGGACTGCCTCGCCTTCGTCAATGATCTCGGGGGGTTCCTTGCCCTCAATGAGCAGGGCCTTGTACATTCGGCGGACCCCCAAATTGCTGCGGTTGACGAGCCGCAGGCGGGTCAGGGCATCCACCAAGGCCGGGTTCCGGG
>PUMK01000042.1 GCA_003551325.1 Candidatus Acetothermia bacterium
GCCTGCAGGCGCTGGGCCTGTTGCATCAGTTTCCGCATATCGCCGAAGCCTTTCATCCGGATTGCTCCTTCACGATCTCTCCCTCCAACACCTCAGCCGCCAGAGCGGCGCGTTCTTCAAGGGACGGCTCAGGATCATCACGGCCCTCCCACTCCACGTGTACGGCCATCAGTGCGCCGAAACACCGCTGGGCTATCTGTTCTACAAGGCGACGCGCATCTGGCTCCTGAAGGCACTCGAAGTGGAGCCGATAGCCTTCGGGGAGCGCGATGCGCAGTGTGCCGTCGGTAAGCGTGGCTTTGGCCGGTGCCAGGAACACGGCAAGGGAACGCCGCTCCTGATAACACTCGGCGAGCATACGTTGCCAATCAGGATGCTCCTCCTGCCCGGTGGATTCCGGTTGCGGTGACGCCCGAAGACCCTGCCGCCGCGCAGCGTTTTCCGTCTCCGGCTTTGGTCCCCCTTGGGGGGAAGGGTGGCGCGATGTGTCCTCCTTGGGCTGCTCTTCTTTGCGGGACAACGGCTCCGTGGCGGGGCTCTGAGAGCGGGAAGCCTGTGCTTCTTCCGGTCCGGCGGTGTTCGGAGTTGTCTGGGGATCGCACAGTTCCAGGATGCCCAGTTCAACATGAAGCCTCCGGGACACGGCGCGCGGCAACTCCGCCCGCCAGCGAACAAGGGCTCGTGCAACGGGAATCAGCTGCGTTGACCCTTCGATGATCTGGTCCCGGGCTCGTGCCGCTGCCTCTTCGAGGAACATGCCGAGGTCCCGGCCACGTGTGGCAAGCTCGGCCACGATGGACAGAGGCGGCTGGGCATCGCGTGCGGCGAGGCCCATGATGAACGCATCGAGCGTCTCGGTTGGCGGGAGCCCCAGGATGTCGAGCACAGTCTGCTCCGTGACGGGCGCACCGCGTCCCATCTGCTCGAGAAGCACCTCTGCGTCCCGCAGGGCTCCGCCGCTTCGTGCGGCGATCAACGCAGCCGCACGTTCTTCGAGCTCGATGCCCTCGTTGCTGGCGATCTCCGCCAGCTTGGCGGCGATCAGTCCTTGGGGCACCGGTGCGAACTCGAATGCCTGACAACGCGACAGCACGGTCGAGGGGATCTTGTGGGGTTCGGTTGTTGCCAGGATGAACAACACACGCGGTGGCGGTTCCTCCAGGGTCTTGAGAAGGGCGTTGAACGCCTCACCGGTGAGCATGTGAACTTCATCGATGATGTACACCTTGCAGCGGGCGCCGGCCGGCACGTACCCGACCTGCTCTCTCAACTGCCGGATCTGGTCGATCCCACGGTTGGAGGCGCCGTCGATCTCCACGACGTCGAGAGCTCTTCCGCTCAGGATGCGGGTACAACTCTCACATACATTGCACGGTTCCCCGTCCCGCGCGTCGGGGCAGTTCACCGCCCTGGCGAGGATCCTGGCCACAGAAGTCTTCCCCACCCCGCGCTGACCACAGAGCAGATAGGCATGTGCGGTTTGGCCCTGGGCAGCAGCCCGCCTGAGGGTACCCACGACAAGCTCTTGGCCAATGACCTGGGCAAACGTGTGGGGTCGCCAGCGCCGGTACAACGATAACTCTTGGGCTTGCTCGATGGGACTCATCGCCGATCAAAGGAAGCTTAAGCGAAAGGGGCCATACGGCAACAGGTGCGCTCAGATGGAGCTGCCCAAGCGCAGGGTCAGTCCTGCCTTCCACGACAGGAGACCTTCGGGCCCTACGGAGATCCCGGTGCTGAGGGATACATGCTTACCCGCATCTGCGGAGAGTTCGACGTCGGTCTTGGACCAACCCCACAGGATGTCGTTGTCGCTGAGCCAGAGTGTGAGGGAGAAACACGTACCACGAGCAATGGGAACGCGTACGTTGCCACGGAAGTAGTACGGTGCTTCCACGAGGCCATACCCCACGAGGTCGAGGGCCGCGTCCAGCCACGCATTGCCCACAGCACATTCAAGCGTGAGACCGAGCACGCGGAACCCGGTGATGCGAAGCGGGGGTTCCCAGGCTAGCTCTGTGTAGACCGTCAACCCGCTGCGCCCCAGGATGATGCCCGGTTCCAGCGTCAGGGAGAGACCGTCCCGTGTGAACAGCTGTTCCCACGCCAGTGCCAGCGGACCGACCCTTACCTGGCCAGCGAGCCGCAGCCGCTCCAGACCGAGAGGTACGGTGAACGAGGCTTCGAATTCCCATCCCGGCCACCAGGCGCTCAGCGTAACTCTCTGGAAGGTAAGTGTTGCCGTACCCGTGGGTGTGTAGGGGACCGTGAACGTTCTGGCGGGGCCCAGGAGTTCCTGCTCTGCCGGAGTGGCGCCGAGGTCCACGGCTGCCGCCCACCCGGCCGGAAGCGTGTCCAGCCATCCAACCCGTGCCCAGGCGCCGAACAGCAGGGTACCGTCATCGTCGGTGTCGGCCCACGCCCACACCAGCTTGCTGACGAGATTGCCCCGGGCACCCTCCACGTCGGCTTGGACATAGCGCATTGTTGGTCCCGCAGTATCCCAGACCAGAAGCCAGCCTGCGCTGATCCCATGGCTCCGCGCCTCGGCCGACCATGCGTTCCACAGGGGAACGTTCGCCTCGCCCGTCAGCAGGCTTGTTGTGCTCAACGGGCCCACATGAAGTCCGGCTCCCGCTTCCCAAGTGAACACATCATCAACGGGGAGGTACCAGCTTGCGGTGAGGCTTACGCCCACACCCGAGCACCCCACGCAGAGTGCCCCCAAGCTCATCATAACCAGCGCGGCACGCGTCAACGCTCGCATCTTCGTCAACAGGTTAGTGGGATCGGCGTTGATCGCGTGTCCCGCTTGTCCGCGGACGATGCCCCCTTGGTCCCCCGTACAGGTGCCCTGTACTATAAAGGTCGCATGCGGACCTTTGTGGTGGTCAGCCATACAGTACCGTTGGACGGGGACTTCTCGTTGTCCGACCTTCCCGGCGGAGCTGGCCGCATCGACATTCTCTGTCGGTGTGCGGTGGAGACGTTCCTCGTCTCCCACGGCATTCGGAAGGATGCGGTCCTTCACCTGGTCATCCGGGACCGTCTTGTGATCACGTTGCGAGGGGATCGGCTCCGGCATCTGAACCCGGATGAGCGCTCGACGGCAGCGCTTCTGCGACGGGCGTTGACGCGGGGCGCGGAACTTGCCACCGACGACGAGATCGCGTCAACGCAGGGCATTAGCGTACGCCGTGCAGGGCTGGCGGGGCTGCTTCAGGAAATCAACCGCGCGGGAGCGCGGCCCATGCTTCTGGATGAAGACGGGGTACTGCTCGCCCGCAGCCCCATGCCGGAGCATCCCGCGTTTGTGCTCTCCGATCATCGGGAGTTCGAGCCCGAGGAACGGGCGCTCCTGGCGTCGCTGCCGCGCGTGTCGGTGGGACCACGATGGTTGCACGGTCACCAGTGCATCACCCTGGTGCATGCGGAGTTGGATCAGAGGGAGGCTGGATGGAAGAATGGGTACGGCTGACAACAGTGATCGGCGAAGTCCAGGCGAACCTACTGGCCGGATTTCTGGCCGGTGAGGGTATCCGCGTCAAGTTCCGCACGCACGTGCCGCATTCGGTGTACCCGATCACCGTCAACGGGTTAGCCGAAGTCCAGATCATGGTGCGAGCTGAGGAGCTGGAGCGCGCGGAGGGGGCGTTGGCCGCGTACCGTTCTCCTGAAGGTTCCTAGGACTCCGTGACTCCCAACAGCTGGCAGGAGGCGGCAGCAGGACTGGCGTCGGAGCTTGCTGCCTCCGGCATCCGAGATCCTCAGGTACTGGACGCGATCCGGAAGGTGCCGCGACACCGCTTTGTTCCGGAGCACTTGCGTCCGTGGGCGTATCATGACCGCCCTCTTCCCATCGGCAAGGGCCAGACGATCTCCCAGCCGTACATCGTGGCCCTCAGCGTGGAGGCGTTGGCACCACAGCCGGGGGTGCGCGTTCTGGAGGTGGGTACGGGATCCGGGTACCAGGCAGCCATACTCGCTGAACTCGGTGCTGATGTGTTCACGATCGAGCGGTACCAGGAGCTCGCCAGCGAGGCGCAGGCACTCCTTGGCGCATTGGGGTACAGCGTCCACCAGACGGTGGGCGATGGATCCAAAGGATGGCCCGAATACGCGCCTTTCGCGGGCATCGTCGTGGCCGCCGGAGCGCCTGATGTGCCGCGGTCGCTCGAGGCGCAGCTCGCCCCGCATGGCCGGTTGGTGATCCCGGTGGGTGACCGTTCCCACCAGGAGCTATGGCTGTTCACGGTTGAGGAGGGGCGGCGACGTGGGTCCGTGTTGTGCCCGTGCGCTTTCGTCCCGCTTGTGGGTGAGGAGGGTTGGTGATGATCGATCTGAGATCCGATACCGTGACGCAGCCCACCGTAGCGATGCGCGACGCGATGGCCAGGGCGCGCCTGGGCGATGACGTCTACGGGGAGGACCCTACGGTTGCCGCGCTCGAGGAGCGCGCAGCGCAGCTCATGGGCGTGGAGGCCGCTCTGTTCATGCCCTCAGGCACGATGGGTAACCAAGTGGCCATCGCCTGCCATACCCGGCCGGGCCACGAGGTGGTGGTCGAGGCGGGCTCGCACGTCCTCAACGTGGAGATGAGCACCATGGCTCGCTTCTCCGGCGTTCTCCCCCGGGTGATCGCAGGGCAGGGCGGCGTGTTCACGGCTGACCAGTTGGAAGCGGTCATCCACCCCGACGTCTACTACCTGGCACCGACGAAGCTCGTGTGTATGGAGTCGAGTCACAATGCCGCGGGGGGCAGGATCTGGCCACCCGATGGAATGCTTCAGGTTGCCGAACGAGCGCGGGCACGGGGTATTGCTGTGCACCTTGATGGAGCACGGATCCTGAACGTCCAGGTAGCCACAGGCATTCCTGTGCGCCAGCTGGTTCACGGTCTGGATTCGGTGATGTTCTGCCTGTCGAAGGGACTCGGGTGTCCGGTGGGGTCGCTCCTGTGCGGATCCCGTGACTTCATCCGCGAGGCGCGAGCCGTGCGCAAGGCGCTCGGAGGCGGGATGCGTCAGGCGGGGGTCCTGGCTGCTGCTGGTCTCTACGCCTTGGACCACAACATCGAGCGGCTTGCCGAGGACCACGAGAACGCATCGATTCTGGCCCGTGGGCTTTCCGAGATCCCAGGGGCGTCCGTATGGCCCCAGGAGACGAACATCGTTGTCCTTGAGATCTCAGGGCGATTGGGAGCGCCCGAGCTGTGCCGCCGCCTTGCCCGAAATGGGGTCCTCGCGTCCCCGGCGGCTGCGGGCACCCACCCGCGAAGAATCCGCTTTGTGACACATCTTGATGTCTCGCGCGACGCGGTACTGCGGACAGTTGACCTCATCGCTCGGGAACTGCGCCCCTCAGCAGTGTGACAATCCCTCCTTACAGTGGTCTGTCCTGTCCTCGCCCGTAGCCCCTCAGGGCCGTAGTCTGCATCACGAGGGAGGCGAGGAAACATGAGATGGACGGTTGTAGCGCTTGTGGCAGCGGTGGTTGCCGTACCAGCATGGGCCGGATCTCTGACCGTGGGTTCGGGGGTCCAGTGGTTTGCCGCGTCGTTCACGGACCTCGCCGACTACGTTAAGGATACGAACCGTACCATCGACTACGTGAACGAGCTTGCCGATGTGAGTGGGCGTGTACCGTCGGTGCCCCTGCTTCGCGGGGGCTTTGGTGTGGTGATCGCGCAAGCGGTGGGCCGTCCCGTAGGAATCGGCGGCCAGCTGCTGATGCTCAAGGGCGGTGTCTCCACTGAAGGCAGGTGGCAGCAGGCAGGGGAGACGTTCCCGGTTGCGCTCTCCCTGGACCTGGGGATGCTGGCCGGTCTTGCCCAGGTAACCCTGAGCTTCGCCAACGGTCTCTTGAACATCTCACTGGCTGGGGGACTGGGTATGGCTTGGTTGAACCACAGTTGCCAGTTCAGCCTGCCGGGGGGATGGGATCTTCCGTTCCAGCCGCTGTCCGAGACACGCGAATACCGAGCCCAGGGTTTTGTTGGAGCGGCGGGTGTCCGTGCCCTCCTGCCCCTGCGGCAGGGCCTATCGCTAGGGACGGAAGCAGGTCTGCGGTTTGCACCGTTCGGTGTCCCCAAAGCCGACGGGGATCCCCTGGACCTTGCTCAAGACGGTATCGGGGACAGGTTGAGTTTCGACGGCCTGTGGGTGGGCGTGTCGGTGAGCCTGACGTTCGACCTGTGAGGTGAGGAGGTAGACATGCGCAAGGTAGGTGTCGTTTCGATCGTCGTCTTGGCGCTGGCCGTCCTGTTGACATTGACGGGTTGTACGGATCGCTTTCAGCCCAAGGCGCCGAGAGCGTTGTTTGCGGTGAAACCCGCCGAAGGCATCGCACCGCTCGTTGTGACGTTCGATGGTTCGCTGTCGTTCGCGGAAAACGGCAAAATCAAGGAATATGTATGGGATTTGGGAGATGGGAGCCAGAGCGTGGGTCCAATTGTGTCGCACACCTACACACGCGGGGGAACCTACCGAGTGACGTTGGAGGTGTTCGGCACCGATGGCAGGTCTGCGCGGAGGACCACGGAGGTCGTCGTTCGGCATCCAAACCCCACCGCTTCGTTCACCTTCTCCCCGGGACGGCCTGCCACAGGTGAGCGGGTTCACTTCGACGGCACAGCCTCGGAGAGTCCCAACGGGAAGATCGTCGACTACCGGTGGTCGTTCGGCGACGGTAACTGGAGCGGCGAAGGGTCCAAGGTCCAGCACATGTACTGGGCGGGAAGAACCTACACGGTCACGCTCACGGTGACCGATGAGGCCGATCAGAAGGATTCGATCACCAAGACGGTGGAGATCGTCGGAGGGACACCGTGCCAGGGCGCCTGAGGAAGACCATGAAGGGTGCGGTACTGGTCCTGGGCCTTGTGGTGGTCGGCCTGCTGGCGGGCTGCTTGGAGCATGGCAACGATTCCCGACCGATCAGGGCGGTGATCAACGCCGAACCACGTCAGGGACAGGCACCTTTGGAAGTGACGTTCGACGGGGGTGCCTCCCACGACAGGGATGGGAAGATCGAGGATTGGCTTTGGGACTTCGCGGACGGATCGGGTGTCGTCTCGGGTAGGGAAGTCCAACACACCTTCACGAGGCCGGGAGAGTACACCGTCACCCTGGTGACTGTGGGCCCCTCGGGTGTCGGGCGAGCGAGCACAACCGTCCGCACGCTCAACAACCCACCCATGGCCTCGTTCACCTTCTACCCGCGCGATCCCTTTGAAGGCGAGTCGGTGACCTTCGATGGCAGTGAGTCGTATGACCCGGACGGCGAGATTGTGCGTTGGATGTGGGACTTCGGAGACGGCGGTGTCGGGGAAGGCACGTATGCCGACCACGTGTTCGCGCTTCCGGGGACCTACACCGTGCGCCTGACCGTCGAGGACGATCAGGGAGCGCAGGCCAGCACAAGCCGCACTGTGACAGTGGACGACTGTTCGTCGGGACGTTGCGGACGCAGGTAGCGAGAGCCCGCGCCGCTTACGTGGTTGGGGCGCTCCTCGGGGGGAGGGGCGCCCCTTCTCCTTAGTCCGGCCGGCCGCACGGTCCTCGGGGCGTTGTGGAGCGATGGACGCACCAAACCAGCAGGCGTACAATCTCCCCGAGATGAAGAAAGCTATTCCTATAGTAGTCTTTGTGGTCGTTACCCTGTTGCTGGCTGGCTGCCAGCGTGGAGATCGGCTCATGGCGGTGATCAAGACGGAGCCCAATCCGCCCACCGGTTCCTACCCGCTGGACGTCACATTCAACGCGGCGAACTCGCGTGGCGGTGAGATCGTGGATTACAACTGGGACTTCGGCGATGGATCGACGGCCAGTGGTGTCGAGGTCACCCACACCTTCGAAGAGCGCGGCGTGTATACCGTGGAACTCGTGGTGGTCGATGCCAACAACCGGGTGGCCAGGGCGGAGCGTGATGTTACGGTGCGCTCGCAGGCTCCTGTGGCGAGATTCTCGCTCTATCCACACCACGGGGTCATCATGGTCGGTGAGGTCATGAACGTCGATGCCTCGGAGAGCTCCCACCCCGATGACGGCCAGGAGATCGTGGCGTACGAGTGGAGCTTTGGGGATGGGACGATCGTCACGTTGTCGGATCCGGAGATGAGCCATGTGTACGAGGCACCTGGGTCGTACAACGTGGTGCTGCGTGTCGTTGATGGTGACGGCAACCATTCGGATCCAGCTCAGCGCCGTGTCGAGGTGCGGGTGGGCTGTCCGGGTTGTGGGCGGTAGCGACGTGCTTCACGTTCCCGACATCCGCGGGTTGCTGGCCGATCTCCTACGGCAAGTTCCCGCGGGCAGGGTGACCACCTTTCGGGCGCTCGCCGATGCTCTGGGAGATCCCACGGCTGCGCGCTTCATTGGCATGTGGCTGGCGGGGCCGGAGGGGATGAACCTGCCCGTCCATCGTGTGGTGTATGCCACAGGAGAGGTTCCCCGCGGGCGGTTCACCGATCAGCTGCCCAACGCCGATCGGCTGAAGGCCGAAGGCGTACACGTCGCAGGAAGCCGCGTCGAGCCGTTACCCCGGTACTTCTACTGGGATTTCCGCACGGATCGGCCCCTGGCGCGCCTGCGGGACGAGCAGGTCGCCCTGGCGGCGCAGGTTGTTCTGCAGCCGCTTCCGCAACCGGAACTCATCGGAGGGCTTGATGTTGGCTACCGTGATGATCGGGCTGTCGCTGTGTGTGCCCTGTGTACGCCTGACGGGCAGCTCGAGGATTACGTGTGGGCGGAGACCGAAGCGCGCTTTCCGTACATCTCGGGCTATCTCTCCTGGCGCGAACTGCCCGCATACCTTGCCGTGTGGGAGAAGGTGCAGGAACTGGACATACTCCCCGACGTCCTGCTGGTGGACGGAAACGGCACGCTGCATCCTCGTGGTTGTGGTGTGGCCAGCCATCTTGGCATCCTGATCGACCAGCCAACAGTGGGGGTAGCCAAGCGCCCGTTGTGCGGTGAGCTCAACACGACCGGGATGACGATCGGTGAGTGGCGACCGGTGATCATGGACGGCGACACGGTTGCCGC
>PUMK01000281.1 GCA_003551325.1 Candidatus Acetothermia bacterium
AGAACCAGATAGGACGCTCAGCAGCATTCTGGACTTATTTCCACCCCCAACTCGTCCGACATCTGCCGGCCTTCTCCATGACAAACCCCCAAGACCTCGTACGGGCTTCCACCCGCGTAGCCCCGTCACTCATCCGCACCGACGCCGACGAGGTGACGTACAACCTCCACATCGCCATCCGGTTCGAGCTCGAGGTCGGGCTCATCGAAGGCGAGATCTCCGTTGGGGAACTCCCCGAACTGTGGTCCAGCACCTACCAACGCTATCTGGGCGTTGAGCCGGCGAACGATGCCGAGGGGGTGTTGCAGGATGTGCACTGGTCAGCGGGAATGTTCGGCTATTTCCCCTCCTACCTTCTGGGCAATCTCTATGCTTCGCAGCTGATGAACGCCCTGGAACGCGATATCTCCGACCTCTGGGACAGAGTCCGCCAAGGCGAGCTCTCCCCAATCCTCCGGTGGCTCAACGAACACGTGCACCGCCACGGCGCAGCGCTCAAACCGGAGGAGCTCATCGAGAAGGCCACCGGAAGTCCGCCGAGTGCTGAGCCCTTCATCGCATACCTAAACCAACGCTACAAGTAGGGGTGTAACTTGTGTGCGCCCCTGGGCGTAACCTGCGTGCACCCGTGCCGCCACCGTCCTCGTGGTCATCGCACACATCGAGGCGGAGGAACGTCCGCCGCCCGAGGGTCGCCCGTCAGCGCTGGTCGGCCTTCCTTACCGTACGCTCAGTCCGTCATGACGATGGCTTGCTGTGTGGGGAGGATTCACAGGACATCGGTCTGTTCCGGAGCATCATTGCCGACGGGACTTCAGGAGGCGGGATGCTGACCCTGATGGTCTTGCGCTACCTCTGTGAGATGGGACCCCACATCGTCCAGCGCTTCGTATCCCGGCGTCGCAGCCGTGCGTTGGTCCGGTTTCCACTCAGCTGAGACGCTGACCTATCGGTGGTGCATCCGTGCCGCACACGGATCACCATCCAATGAGCCGTTCTCGTACCTCATCGCAGCTTACGACATCGTGATGCACTACGCCGGCGTCGCACGCAACGCTGCCACAGCAGCTGCGTCGACTCCGGCGCAAGAAGCTCCACACGGCCTGCGGAGATGACCGAGGTCGATGTGGAAGCGCTTCGTGAACCGGATCGCGCTCGGCCTCGGTGTAGAGTCGGATCCAGAGGAGAAGGTCGGCTACAGCTACTGACGCGGGAACCACGACGGATACCCCTCACGGATGAAGCGGGCAGGGTTCTCCCGCCCGCTTCACGCTTATGTCCGCGTCGTATCCGAAACCTACTCGACCTTGACGTCTACGCCATCGCCCTCCAAGGGCGACTGCTTCAGAGGCACCTCCACACGCAGGATGCCATCCTGGAACTTGGCCTTGACCTGCTGCGGGTCGGCGACCTGTTCGGGCAGCGGGAACGTCCGTCGGAACGAACCACACCTGCGGCCCATCCGCAGGTAGTCTTCCTGACGAACATCCTCACATCGCCGGATCTCACCGGTGATGATCAGCCGCTCTCCGTCAACCCTCACCTGAACGTCCTCTTTGCGGGCACCGGCGAGCTCCGTCTCCACGATCATGTGGTTGTCCTTGAGGTAGATGTCGGAACGACCAAACGACGAGGCGACATCGACGTCCAGATTACCAAAGCTCCTGAACATGTCGTCCACCAGCCGCGTCAAGTCGTTCGTCAGCCGGAACGGATCACGCCTCACAACCGGGAACATCGTCATATGCTCCACCTCCCTTTTAGCATTGAGCTACCTTCAGTGCTAATTATAGGGAGACAGCACCCCGGTGTCAAGCCCTCATCGTGGGGTACACTGCGGGTATGCGTGGCTTATTCGCCTGGATGATTCGAGGCTACCAGCGATGGATCTCTCCCCTGTTGCCCAACCGGTGCCGGTTCTACCCCAGCTGTTCGGAGTACGCCCGGCAAGCGATGCTCAAACACGGAGCACTCCGTGGGGGGTGGCTCGCCACAAAGCGCCTTCTTAAGTGCGGGCCGTGGCACCCAGGCGGCCACGACCCGGTTCCCTGATGACACACCGGCGCTCCCTTTAGGGAGCCTCTTGCCTCACCCGGTTCATGAGATCCTCATCCGTCCACAGCTCGAGCGCCAGCCCGGCCATGGCTTTGGCGGCGGCCAGCATTCCCTCACGCGCGCGGGGACTGCGCGACGCTTCGGCGAACGCCCGCGAGTGCCCGGGGATCGTGGCGTCGGCGATGGACACGTAAGGGTGGATCGCCGGTACCTCCCACGACACGTCCCCCATGTCGGTAGAACCCAGTCCCCCCGTGGGTTCGTCCACCGGCACACCCAGATCCACCAACTGCTTGCGGAACGCCCGGGCGAGCGAAGCGTTGGGACGGATAGCTTTGTAGGCATGTCCCACCAGCTCGAAAGAAAGTGTCGCGCCCGTAGCCATGGCTGCCCCCTCCGCACAACACCGCAGCTTCTCCACAAGCTCATCGCGGTAGTCGTTGTCCGCCGCACGCACGTAGAAGCGCGCCGCAGCGCGCTCCGGGACGATGTTCGGCTTCTCCCCACCGTCTGTGATGATGCCGTGGATTCGGGCACCGTCGAGGATGTGTTGCCGGATCGCATTGATTCCAACGAACGTCTGAATGACGGCGTCGAGAGCGTTCACCCCAAGCTCCGGTTGAGACGAAGCGTGCGCTGCCTGGCCGTGGAACACGATCTCGAGCTCTGTGATGGCCAGCGAACCCCGATCCACCAGCGTTGAGGAAGCCGGATGCACCATGAACGCAGCATCAACGTCCTTGAACAAGCCCGCCTCAATGAGGCGGATCTTGCCACCGCCCCCCTCCTCGGCGGGTGTCCCCAAGAGCACCAGCGTTCCCGGAAGCTCAGCCTTAAACGGCGCCAACCCCAGCACAGCCCCGACAGCGCTGGCCGCGATCAAGTTGTGACCGCACGCGTGCCCCAGACCGGGAAGCGCATCGTACTCGGCGAGCACCGCGAGGCAAGCTCCTGGGTTCACGCTAGGATGCACCGCACGCAGCGCTGTGTCGAGGCCGCCGACACCGTGCTCCACCTGTAGACCGGCCTTCTCAAGCACTTCGGCGATCCATCCTGCTGCCTGCACTTCCTCAAAGCCCAGTTCCGGATGCTCGTGAATTCGCAGAGCCAGTTCCCAGATCTCCTCCGCCACCTCGTCAATCCGCTGCCATACACGTTCTCGCATGTCTCCCCTCCTCGGACGCCGCGTTCCTCAGGGAACCGCAGGAAAGCGTGCGCCCATGGTTCCGTGTGGTCCAACTGCCCCGGGTCAGGCCAGGGACCCGCGGAAGATCCGCCAGGTCTTGTACCGTTCCCCTCCCATCAGCCGTGACGCCAGCAGGATCAGCGCGTTGTCTTCAAGCAACATCGACGCTTCGCAATACCGATACCCGTGCGCCTGCAGGTTCGCGTACAACTCGCTGTACAGCACAGCATCAATGCCCATCCGCCGGTAACCCGGTCGAATACCGAAGAACATCAACCGCACCTTACGGATACGCCGCCGCATCGACAACAGCCGCAACCCGCGAATCAGATCGGTGTTCCACAGGGATCCTCTCCACGGGCGCATGACTGCATACGGATCTGGCAGAGCCCCCAGCACCGCAGCCAGCTCTCCATCAACGTAAGCGAAGTGCAGGAGCGTAGGATCAGCGATCAGCCGCAGCGAAGCCGCGATGGCATCAGCCTCTGCGTCGACAAGGGGTAGAAAGCCCCAATTGTCCTTCCATGCTTCGTTGTACACTTCCACGATCTGTGCCACCTCTTCGCCCAACCTCGACATCGACAGGGGCCGCGTCTCGATCGTGCGCTTTCTGCGAGCCCGCTGAGCAACGCGGGCCGTCCGATCCCCTGGAACCTGTTCTACGGGGATCATGTACGCGTAGTAGTCTTTCGCCTTATGTAACCCATAGTCCTCAAGCAGCTTGCCGTAGTAAGGGGGGTTATGGGTGAGTTCCACCGTTGGCGGGGTGTCAAACCCGTCAATGAGGATCCCTTGATGGGGTTCATGCGTCGCCGTCGAGTACCCGCCCGATCCCAGCATCTCCGTACAACCTCGTCGAAACAACCACTCGCCGGCGGCGTCCAGCAGCGCGACGGTAACATGATTGTCGTTGACGGTCTCAAAGAACCCGAAGAAACCCGTTCCAGTTCCGTGATGAGCATCGTAGCGGTGGTTGACGGCTGCGGAAACCCTTCCGACAACCGACCGTCCCCGGCGCGCCAGGAAGTGTACCACCTCTGCCTGTCTATGGTACGGATGCGCAGAGGTCAACAGGCCCCTAATGCCCAGGACTCTGCTGCCGAGCAGCTCACCCCTGAGAGGGGGAACCCAGCAAGGATCGCCCCGATACAGCTTCCAGGGGAACTCCACGAAGCGCCGCAGCCGGCGATCTCCCAGTGGAAGCGTGTCCAACGTCAGGCGGGTGGCCATGGTCTACGGGCTACCCGCCCGCGAGGTGCCTGTGAATGGCCGCCGCCGCCTTCTTGCCTGCTCCCATCGCGGAGATGACCGTTGCTGCACCCGTCACGATGTCGCCACCCGCGAACACACCCTTGCGGGTCGTCACCCCATCATCGTCCGCCTCCAAGGTACCCCAGCGGGTTACGTTGAGCCCCGAGGTCGTACGCGGCACGAGAGGGTGCGCCTGGTTCCCCACCGCGACGATGAGCGTATCCACGTCGAGCAGGAACTCAGATCCCTCGATCGGCACCGGTCGGCGCCGGCCTGAGTCATCCGGTGGTCCCAATTCCATGCGCAGGCATTCCGCCTCCGCAAGCACACCATCATTTCCGTGGAGTTGGACTGGGTTGACGAGGAACTGCATGTCCACCCCCTCCTCCTCGGCATGGTGTACCTCCTCCACCCGAGCCGGCATCTCCTGTCGCGTCCGACGGTACAGGATGGAGACATGCTCCGCTCCCAGTCGAAGCGCAGTGCGGGCCGCATCCATAGCAACGTTCCCACCACCCACCACGGCTACATGACGACCGAGCTTGACCGGGGTGTCGTATTCCGGGAACTGCCACGCGCGCATCAGGTTCACCCGCGTTAGGAACTCGTTGGCTGAGTACACCCCGATGAGCGTCTCACCCTCGATGCCCAGAAACCGCGGAAGTCCTGCGCCACTTCCCACAAACACCGCACCGTAACCTTCGGAGAGCAACGTGTCCACCGTGATCGTTTTTCCGACGACCATGTTCAACGCGATGTCAACGCCCAGGCGCCGCAGGCCATCGACCTCGTAGTTGACCACGTCCTTAGGCAAGCGGAACTCCGGGATCCCGTACATCAGCACACCACCCGGCTCGTGGAGTGCCTCGAACACCGTCACCTCGTGCCCCATCATCCGCAGGTCGGCAGCACACGTGAGCCCCGCCGGTCCAGCACCCACAACAGCCACCCTGAGGCCCGTCGAAGGGGGAGGTTCGACGGCCTGTGCACCATGTTCCCGCTCCCAATCAGCCACGAACCGCTCCAACCGGCCGATGCCGCAGGGTTCGAACTTCTTCGCCAGTGTGCAGACGCCCTGGCACTGTGTCTCCTGTGGGCATACCCTGCCACAGATCGCAGGCAGGTTGTTCGTCCGCTTGATCGTTGCCGCGGCAGCCGCGAAATCTCCCCGTTCCGTCTGACCGATGAACGCTGGGATGTCGACCTCGACCGGGCACCCTTGGACGCAAGGAGCCTTCTTACACTGCAGACACCGCGCCGCTTCTTCGCGCGCCTCCTCATCCGTGTACCCCAAGGGGACCTCGTCGAAGTTGCGAACCCTTGAAGCAGCCGATTGCTCCCTCATCGCCACCTGTGTCTCGCGAATCACGACGCAGCCTCCCGCACCATTCGCCGATAGCGGTCCAGCGCACAACGCTCTTCCTCTTTGTAGGCCGCCAGCCGTGCGATAAGGAGTTCCCAGTTGACCTGATCACCCGGGAACTCCGGTCCATCCACACAGGCAAAGCGCACACGATCCCCCACCTCAGCGCGGCACGCCCCACACATGCCCGTTCCGTCAACCATAATCGGGTTCAGCGAAACGGTAACCGGCACACCAGCCTTGCTACAGGTAGCGGAACAGAACTTCATCATCACCGCCGGTCCTACCGCCCACACATGGGCCACCTCACGTGCTCCGAGAAGCTCCGCCAGCGGCTCGGTCACCAATGCCTTGCGACCTACGCTGCCGTCATCGGTGGTGAGCACAAGCTCATCACACACCTCCCGCATCCGGTCGACCCAGAACAGGAGGTCTTCCGACCGTGCACCCAGAATGCCGATAACGCGCACGCCCTCTTGCTTCAGAGCGCGGGCGATTGGGTACATGGGTGCGATCCCCACACCCCCAGCCACGCACAGAACCGTGCCCTCATGCACCAACACCGAGGGCTCTCCCAACGGACCCACCACGTCGAGCACACCATCACCCACATCGTAGCGCTCATGCATCTCGCGGGTCGTCTTCCCCACCGCCTGGACCACAAGCGTCACCGTGCCAGCAGCTGCGTCCCAGTCGGCGAGCGTCAGAGGAACGCGTTCACCCCGATCGTGCAAGCGAACCACAACGAACTGCCCCGGCACGGCCGCTTGGGCCACCCGGGGCGCCTCCACCTGGAACTCATCGATTTCAGGTCCCAGGGCTTGCTTTGCCAAGATCTGGTGCATCCAGGTCGCCACTCCTTTCTCGAGTTCGCGCTGTCTGTTCCCTCTACAAAAGCTGGATCACTGCCGAAAGGACCATGTCCTGCGTCCAATCCTCCGCATCCGCTCGTTTGGCGAAGGCCAACTGCAACGCCACATCGACGCCGCCCACGTGAAAACCCAGCTGGAACGTCGCTGATTGAGACCCCGTTGCCCTGCCCTCATACACTTCCTGACGCAACATGTAGTCCACCCCGAAGGTGGTGATGTCGTTCAGGCGATAATCGTAGGCGGCGGTGAGACGAATGCTGGAACGCCTGCCGGCTTGGTACGGGGGCGTCGCGTATGTGGCTGATAGACGCAGCTGCGATCCAGGCTCGGGTGCCAGTGCCACATCCCCGGCCAGCGTGATCACAACATCCTGCTCTCCTCCTCGAGGATCCAAGATCTCGTAGCCGACGCCCAACGACACGTTCCAGCCGCAGTACCGCTGCCAACCCGTCTCGACGATGATCTCCTCAAGCGCCAACAGCGCCTTCGGTGTGAGGCTGACCCCGACCGCTTCATGGATCATCGCCTCAAGAACGGTCAGCAGCTCCGCCATGGTCTCGTACTCGCCCACACGACCGATTTCCTCAGCGAGACCCAGCACCAGCTCATCGGGCAACGACGCTGCAAAGAGCCCCATGTCGAGCAGGCGACGCTCAGCTCGAAGCGCTTTGGCCAACGAGGTCACGTCCGCAAAGCGCCCGTACCCCAGGCCCGTCTGAAGGCTAAGCCCTGGCTGAGGAAACTCCGTTGCCAGGACGCCCTCAACCGCCCCGAACGCAAAGTAGGGCTGATCCGCGCTCAGGTAGCGCTGCACCCGCCCCCGCACCTGCGAGTCCATGCCTGCGAGTGCCAGATCTGAAAGGACGAAATCGCCTACCCCCACAACCTCAAATCCGAGGAGAGAAGCATCATAGAGCTGGGAGTAGCCAACCGAAAGCCTCCCCGAGTTGATGTCCGCGCCGGGTCGGGCGGGATCCCTGTAATAGCGGTAGTGAAAGGACAACTTCATGTCCACGATGTTCGTCTCCGGAATCCGGTAGTCACAAAGGCTGAGGGCTACACCTGAGAACCCCAAGCCCAGGACCCACACCACGATCAGCACCCAGCGTCGCATAAGCATTACCTCCCGTCGGCGTCAACGGGGTTCATTCTAGCCGAAGCAGGACCGGACCGCTGCATGCCAAACAGGGACAAAGGACGAAAGGTGGCGGGGAGAAGCCCCTCCACCCCGACACCCAAGAGCCGTACGCCTTTCCCTTCATCGGGAAGACGCCGGTCCCACAACGCAACCACCTCATCTCGCACCACCTGTGGGTCATCCGTGGGTTCCACAAGACGGATCTGGCGCGATTGTGTGGTGAAGTCGGACCAACGGACCTTCATCCGCACCGCCCGAGCCAGCATCTCTTCTTCGGACAACCTCGCACTCACGAGGTCTGCCAGTCGCCGCAGTTCCTCCACAAGTAGTTCTGGATCGTACACATCTTCGGGAAAGGTGATCTCCTGAGAGAGGCTTCGCGCCTCCCGCACCGGCATCACGAGGCTATCGTCCTGGCCACGCGACAGTCGCCAGAGCTGCGCACCCTGTCGTGGCCCAAACCACGTGCGGAGCACCCCGGGATCCACCGTCTGAAGATCTCCCACGGTACGCACACCCCGCTCGTAGAGACGTTGCGCGGTCTTCGGTCCAACACCCCACAGACGCTCCACCGGAAGGGAGCGTAGAAAGTCGTCCACATCCTCTGTACGCATGATCCGAAGCCCTGCCGGTTTGGCCGCCTCGGAAGCCAGCTTGGCCAAGAGTTTGTTGCAGGCCAGGCCCACCGAACAGGAGATGCCGACTTCGCGAGGTAGTTCACGGTGTACGGCGGTCGCGACCTGCTCAGGAGCGTCCACGTTGGACAGGTCCACGTACGCCTCGTCCAGCGACAGAGGTTCAACCCACGGAGAATGGCGCTCCAGGTGAGCCCGGATCTGCCGTGATACCTCCTCATAGCGGTCATGCCGGGGGGGGAGGAACACACCTTCGGGGCACAACCGCCGTGCTTGAGCCATGGGTTGGGCCGAGCGGACTCCGTAGGCGCGGGCCTCGTACGAAGCGGTGGACACGACACCCCGCGCGCCAAGCCCCCCCACGATCACCGGCCGCCCAATCAGCGACGGGTCGTCCAGGCGCTCCACCGCAGCAAAGAAGGCATCCATGTCCACATGCAGAATCCAGCGCTCCATGGTGCCTCATCCTAGCGGCTGCCCCGTCCTTGTACCAACTGCCCTAGGTCTCCCTTGCGACCCCAGCCCATAGCCGGCAGCCGCT
>PUMK01000248.1 GCA_003551325.1 Candidatus Acetothermia bacterium
ACAAGGTAAGGGGACAACCGTCACTCTATTGGCACCACAAACTCGCGTTTCTCCGACCCCCGGTGCCAACAGGTCTGCATTCTCAGTGTCGACTACCCCCGCAACTGTAGAAGATGAGTCTGGCACGTTGACATGATAAAATGTAGGATTAGTTGAAGCGCTGAGCTACGGCTGGGGTTGCCCCGCTTTGGTGGACACCTTAACGCTAGACACCCGATCCTCCAGTCTGTGCCCGGCTGTCATGCGTCATCCTGCGTCTCCTTGTGCACCTGCAAGCCCGTCTCCAACGGGAACCGGCGCTTCCTCAGGGGCCGGCGCCGATAGGGAAGCCGCGTGTCTTCTTTCGTAGTCTGCCGGTGAGTCGTACCCCAGCGCCGAGTGCCTGCGATGAGGGTTGTACCAGCCTTCGATGAACGCGAACAGTGCGCGCTTTGCTTCCTGGCGCGTCCGGAATGTCCGCCGATCAAGCAGTTCACACTGCAAGGTGGCAAAGAAGCTCTCGCACTGGGCGTTGTCGTAGCAATCCCCGGCTGAACCCATCGACGGCCGTACGCCTGTCTCCCGGCACCTTTTGCCAAAGTCCACAGCTGTGTACTGCGATCCCTGATCCGAGTGGTGGATCACCCCTTCCGGACGACGCTGCCCGATTGTCATGTTGAGCGCATTCAGTACAAGCTGCGTCCTCAGGTACCGCTCCATCGCCCAGCCCACAATCCGCCGGCTGAAGGCGTCCATCACCGCCGCCAGATACAGAAAGCCCTCTTGCGTAGGGATGTACTTGATGTCGGCCACCCACAGTCGGTCAGGCCCCTCGCTTGCGAACTTCCGGTCCACAAGGTCCGGCGCCGGCTTAGCATCCGGATCGCGCTTCGTAGTCCCCTTACGGCGCCTGCGGCTGACACCGACAAGTCCGGCTTCCCTCATCAGACGGGCCACACGCTTCCGGCTCACTTTGAACCCCTGCGCCTTGAGCTCTTCATGCATCCTTGGTGCCCCGTACGTTTCATCACTACGGGTGTGGATCGCCTCGATCTTCTCCTTGAGCCACAGGTCCTCCCGTGCTCTCTTTGATGGCAGTCGCTTGCACCACGCGTAGTACCCACTAGGGGAGACGCCCAGCACTCGGCACATCGTGGCCACTGCATGGCTCGCCTGGTGTGTACTCACGAACTCGTAGACTTGCCCTGTCGAGTGTCGGTTCCCTGAGCAAACCAGGCCGCGGCTTTTGCCAAGATCTCTCGCTCTTCCTGTAGCCTTCTGTTCTCACGGCGTAACCGACGTAGCTCCTCCCGCTCCTTGGTCGTCAGGCCTGTCCCGTCGCGGCCCTCATCCCGGTCAGCCTGCCGTACCCACTCGCGGATCGTGTGGTAACAAGGCTCGAACTCCTCAGCAAGCTCACGGATCGATCGCCCGGCCCGCACCAGCTCCACCATCTGCTGCCGAAACTCCGGCGGGTACGGCGGTCGCGTCTTCGGCATCGTGAACCACTCCTCCTTTAAGCCTAAACCTGTCCACGAAACCGGGGCAACTCCAGGGCCGCCATAGGCAAACCACTAGGAATGGACGAAGCTATGGAGCGATATCAGCAACTTGACCTCATCTACGAAGAAGTCAAGGAGACAGGCAGACTAAGAACCCAGAAAGAACTAAGGCTGGGCTCATGGCGCGAGGAGCAAGGGATCTTGATAAATATTGGCCCCGGCGGAGAGCCACTTATAACGAGTGGTTTTCACCGCTTTGCTATAGTGCGGCTCCTGAACTTGCGCTTTCCAGCACAGATCGGCTGCGTGCGCTATACTGCACTCCCATGGCTCCCGATCTTCAGAGCGGAGTCCCTCCAAACCGAATACTCCGCCTCTGAGGACTAGCGGCCCGGCACCTCTACCAGCGGCGATTCCGTGCATCTGCTGGCTTTATCTGGTCCTGTGGCTTCCGGCAAGGGAGAGCCGTACTCAGCATGGCCCGGTTTGGAGGGTTTGGCGATCAGCTCCCCCTGTTCTCCGAGCCCAGCGTCGAAGCTATTGGTGCACGCTGCACTGCTCGGAAAGTGGGCAACCCTGCGTCGACTGGCAGTTCACCACCGACGACCCCCGCATCAAGCTAAAGCGGCTCTACCCGACAGTTCACGTGTGACATAGCACTAGTCGTAGGATTCGCGGGAAGTGTGGTAATAAATACACCTGACACCGCACAGGGAATGACATATACTAAGCCAATGGCTACAAGGTTTGTGAGACGGTTGCTGCGTACGCCTAAGCTGAGGCCGATGGGTGTCTACAACGCAATTCGTGCTGCCACTCCCTCAAATGCTTTGCTGGCGTGGTGGTCTCATACGCCGCAGGCACAACGCAACTTCGGTGATGCGCTCAATCCTGTGCTTATAGAGTGGATCACTGGCAGAAAACCGATTAGCGCCAAACAGACGCTGAATATCGCAGGACGGCCTGTGTATTGCGTGATCGGCAGCATCTTAGACAATATCGCGGTACCGCACCTTGTAGTTTGGGGAGCCGGGTTTAAGTACGAGAACAGCCAGGTCAAAGTATCTCCTGCGAGCATCGAGGCTGTCAGAGGCCCTCTGACAAGAGAGAATTTCATTCGCTCTGGCCTCGATTGCCCCGAAGTGTACGGTGACCCTGCTCTGCTTTGTCCCCAATTCTATCAGCCAGAGGTGACACGAGACTATCGTCTTGGAATTGTCCCACATTACGTCGATAAGGCTGATCCAGTGCTTGATCAGCTTCGAGACCACCCTGAGGTCAAGATCATAGATGTTGAGGGCGGCGTCTACCGCGTGATCGATGAGATTAACCGCTGTGAGAACGTCGTCTCCAGCTCGCTTCACGGGTTGATCGTGGCTGACGCCTACGGCATTCCTTCAGCCTGGATCACGATTTCGGACAAAGTTCTTGGGGGTGGGTTCAAGTTTAACGATTACTTGGCGTCAGTGGGTAGAGCCGAGATGAAGTCTTTGCGTCTGTCCCGCCAGACCACTCCTGAGGAGCTGAGACGTTCATGCAATGGCGATAGGCTTCAAGTCGACCTCGCACAACTCTGGCGCGCCTGCCCATTCCGAAGAATTAACAAGGAGTTAGGTCTCGAAGCTCTCGAACAAGGAGGGACCTAAATGCGAGAAGCTCGCTAAGCCCCAGTGTACACTTCATTGGGCTTGTGGATATGTGTCACACCTCATTGTACGGGCAGGTAAGTGCAATGAAGCGGAGTATCCGAGTGCGATCAAAATGTCGATTCCGCCTCTGGCTTTGGTATTGCCTCAGACCAGAGTTTGAACGCTGAAGGCTAGTTTTGTGACCCTTGGTTCCATCTCTTCTGTATTTGGTAGGGCGAGAGTGGACGTGAGGGCCCCTGTGGTGCCACGTGGGGGGACATATACTCTCTTCCCGGATGTGCTGTAAAGGTGTAGCCTGCGGTGTCATGTTCGTGCGGGAAAAGAAGCGCCGGAACCAGGACGTCTCAGTGGCCACCTACCTGCAGCTCGTGGAGAACAAACGCGTGGAGGGAAGGACCCGCCAGCGGGTGCTGTGCACCTTGGGCCGGGCGGATGACCCCAAGCTCAGGGCGGACCTCGGGAGGCTCGTCTCCACCGCCCGGAGGTACGCTGAAGAAGAGGCGCTCGTAGTGGACGCAAGCACCCGGATGGAGACCAAGACCTGGGGGCCGCACCTTGTGTGGGGGAGGCTGTGGCGGGAGACGTTGGGACCGATCTTGGAGGGAGAGCTGTTCCCCGAGCGACTGGCCAGGGCGGTGTACCTGATGGTGCTTGGGCGCCTGTCGGCCCCGAGGTCCAAGTACGCGACCTTCGCCTGGGCCGAGGACGTCTACGGGGCGGGCTTTGAGGAGCTTGAGCTACATGACCTCTACCGGGCGCTCGATCTTCTCGCGGAGAAGAAGGAGTCTTTGGAACGAGCCTGGTTCTCCCAGCACCGGAACCTGTTCACGGACACCGATCTTCTCTACTTCGACACGACCTCGACCTACCTCGAAGGTGCGCACCCTGAGGGACTGGCGGCGTTTGGCTACTCGCGGGACAAGAGGAGCGACCGGAGGCAGCTTGCCTTGGGGGTCGTACTGACCCGGGAGGGGCTTCCGGTACCACACCTTGTCTTACCTGGGAACACAGCCGATCCAGAAGCGTTCCGGGAGGCCCTGTCCTACCTGCGAGAGGTTCTGGGGGTGAGCAGGGCCATCCTGTGCTGCGACCGAGGGATGGTGTCCGAGAAGAACCTTGCAGCGATGAGAGAAGCCGAGCTTCCCTACATCGTGGCCACGCGCCTCAGGGGAAGTAAGCTCGTCACCGACGAGGTCCTGAGGCAAGCGGGGAGGTACGAGGAAGTCGCCGAGAACCTCCAGGTCAAGGAAGTGAACCTCAAGGAGGAAGAAGATCGGTACATCGTGTGTCTGAACCCGCTGGGAGCGGAAGAGGACCGGCGCAACAGGGAAGGGATCCTTGCCCACCTTGAGGAGAAGCTCTCCGGGGGGAGCGCCAGTGGTCTCCTCCGTGGTGCCGCCCGGAGGTACGTCCGGATCCAAGGCGGGGTGGTGGCGCTGGACCGAGCGAAGATCGCCGAGGAAGCTCGCTACGATGGCAAGTGGGTCCTGAGGACGAACACCGATCTTCCCCCGAGCGAAGTCGCCTGTGCCTACAAGGGCCTGTGGCAAGTGGAACAGGCGTTCCGGGTCCTGAAAACACCGCTTGAGCTGCGGCCAATTTACCACTGGACCGAGTCCCGCATCCTGGGACACGTGATGGTCTGTTTTCTGGCGTTTGTACTGCGCCAGCTCATGGCTAAGAGGCTCGCGAAGCTTGGCTGGAGGGGCTCGTTCACCGAACTTCTCTCCGCCCTGGGCCGGGTACGGGTCACTGTGCTCCGCGGCAAGGGCGGCCAGACCTTCCGCCTGCGTGATGAGATCCCTGCTGCGGCGATGCCGGCACTCCACGCCGTCGGGATGCGAGCCCCCCAGAGGCTCGAGCGGCTCGACTGACCACCGCCCCCAAGCTCCCCTACTCCATAGTGCCACACCACCACTCTACGAGGTAGTTATTCCCTTCTACACTACGTTCTTTCGAAGAGCGGTTTCAAAGTCGGGACAGTGTCGCAGCCGCGTACGGTGGCCAGGCGGTGGGCGATTATGATCAGAGTCTTCGTGCGGGCGACGTTCTCGATGGCCTGGAAGACCGCAGCTTTGGTCGAGCCGTCCAAGGCGCTGGTGGCCTCATCGAGAATCAGAAACTGGGGGTTGTGGTACAGGGAGCGGGCGAGTCAAGCGAACTGTATGGACAGGTACATACGCACCGTTCATCATTTGCTGCCGTCTGTAGGGTCAAGTAGGCTTGTAGCCAAATGCTTATGGTAATTACCCTTTGGGGGCCATGTGTTCTTCTTGGACAGCGAGTCAAGCAGGAAGGTGAGAAGCTCAAATCGTAAGGCATGTTCATCGAGTGGTCTCCTTGACCAGGAGTACTGCCAGCGCGCGTACAGGTTTAGGTAAGCACTATCTCTGGGGTGCATCAACTCCCTATTTGCCTCTCCGCGGAGCCAGGACCAGAATCCTGGGAGCGTTGCGCGCCTTAGTTGAAAGAGGAAGATGTCCTTGAGAAGAGGGCCGCGTGTTGAACCCCCGAAATCGATTAGTGCCCATTCAGACCGACGCTTGTGTATTTGTGTTGGGCTGAGATCCCCATGGAGTTGCGTAATGGCCAGTGTTGGATGTCCAGAGGCAGCTGCATATGCATCCTCGGCTACACGGAGCAAGGCCTCTAGGTACGAATGTGCAGGATGATGAGCGGTGCGCGCTTGGAGTACCTCCAAATACTCTCGGCCATCAAGTAGTTCCACACCTGAGTACTCATAGAAGCGCTGCATTACTGGCAGGATCTCTACTTCCAGCCACCGTGTCCACAACTTGTGGGCGTTCACCCGTGGGTACGGTGTCAAAAGGAGGGGGTGAGTGTTCGGCATAAGCTCAAGAAGATGCCATTCACCTTCGGCGCCCATTTCGCCGCTCTCAATGAACCTCGGCACATGGTCACCGATGCCCGCGTCCTGCGCTAGCTGTAACGCTGTACGCTCTCTTTGGAGAGATGTTCTTGCATTGCCGAAGGCGAGCTTCAGCACCACTCCCTCACTGGCTGAGGCTAGGACGAGAAGCTGTCTATTGCGAAGGGCCTTTCTGGGGAAGATTACTGCATCGAACGGCAGTTCTATATCCAAGCGCACGGGCCTTGCACGACGCCCGACCGACTCTCCACGGCGCACAGCCCTGGCAAAGAGATGTGCTCGTGTTACCCAGCGGGCTGGGACTTTCCCAAACAGTGTTTGGTACGTGCGCCCTGCATTTGACGTTGAAAATACCCTCCGCTGTTGGTCCCACGCCAAGGGGCTTGTGGTTCCAGTTGTCCATAGGTATGAGAGTTTTTGGAGGGCTTGGGCACACTGCTGCAACTGGAGCATCCCTGACTCTCGCGGCGCGCTTTTCGTTGAAGCGATGCTATTGGGCCTGTTCACGGAAGGCCTCCAGATAACCCTCGATAGTCCCAAAGAACAAGCCTAAGCATGGCCTTGGGGCTCACATCAGAATCATTTCGGCGACGCATAGCGACTTATTATGGTGCACGCTGCTTTTCAGTGCGATTTCGAGGTTTTGTCGTGGAACCGAACAGGGAAGGATTAGCACTTGCAGCTTCACGCGTATCCCTTCGCCATCTCGCGAAACGTCTCCGACTGCTCGGCGAGTTCATCGTACGTCCCTTGGGCTGCGATGCGGCCGTGCTCGAGGAGGTACACGGTGTCGCAGCCGCGCACGGTGGCCAAGCGGTGGGCGATGATGATAAGGGTCTTGGTGCGGGCGACGTTTTCGATGGCCTCGAACACGGCGGCCTCGGTGGTGCCGTCGAGGGCGCTGGTGGCCTCGTCGAGGACGAGCACCTGGGGGTCGTGGTACAGGGCGCGGGCGATGCCGATGCGTTGGCGCTCGCCGCCGCTCAGGCGCACGCCACGCTCGCCAACGAAGGTGTCGTAGCCGTGGGGAAGTTCAGTGGTGATGAACTCGTGGATGTTGGCGATTTGTGCGGCACGTTCGATGGCCTGCATGTCGATCTTGTCTTTGGGCACGGCAAAGGCGATGTTGGCGGCCACGGTGTCGTCGGTGAGGTAGATGTCTTGGGGGACGTAGCCGAGGTTCCGTTGCCAGCAGGGGAGGAACTCGTCGGTGATTTCCTGGTCGTCGACGTGCAGGGCGCCCTGCTGGGGGCGAAGGAGGCCGAGGATGAGGTCGGCGACGGTGGTCTTGCCGGCCCCGGTTTTGCCCACGAGGGCGATGGAGCTTCCCATAGGGACGGAGAGGTCGATGTCGTTGACGGCTGGCGCTTGGGTCCCTGGGTAATGAAAGGTGACGTTCCGCAGTTCGACGTTCTGTTCCATACGCAAGGGTTCAAGCTTGGAGTTGCGGGGGACGGAGTCGGCCACGCCGCGCAGGTCGTCGAACAGCGTCTCCAGCACGGCTTGATTGAAGCGCACTTCAGACATGCCGGCGAACACCTTCTGCAAGTGGGGCATGAGGCGGTAGCCGGCGAACGTGTATAGGCCGAGCAGCGGGAGGATCTCCCCAAGGCCACCACGGGTCGCGAGGAGGTAGAGGACGATTACAAGGATCCCGCCGAAGGCGACCGTCTCCAGGGCGTAGCGGGGAATCTCTTTGATCACCTGGCGGGTGGCCATGGCCGAGGAGAAGCGATACGAAGCGGGCGTGAACGTGTCGAGCATTTCCCGCTCGCGGCCGAGGAGCTTGAGGAGTTTGATGCCGGCGAACGCTTCGCCTGCGACCTTGAACCGTTCGCGGTTGGCCTCCACCCGCTGTTGGCCGATCCGGCGCAGGCGGCGGCGGACGATCATGTAGATCGCCCCGTAGGAGCCGCCCACAGCGGCCACCACGACCAGGGCGAGGATGGGGTCCATGGCGATAATGAACGCAACGAGGAGCAGGACCACGACCAGACTGGCAAACATCCTGAGGCCCGGGACGACCATGCCGCGGACCAGGTGTTGCACCTCGGCAAGGATGTTCCGGCCCAGGGTGGAGCTGTGCTGGCCGAGGAAGAAGACGTACGGCCGCTGGAGGTAGACGGAGAGGAGCCGCCTGGACAGGCTGTGGTTCCGCATCCAGCTGTAGCGGAACAACGCCCAGTGGACGAGGGCGCGGAACACGTTGCTGGTGACGAGGACGATGAGGACGATGAACCCGAGGAAGAGGAGAAACCGGTTGACGCTGGTGAAGCCGAGGTTGGTGTACAGCCAGTTGAGGATGGCGTTCTCGTGGACCATCTCGGGATTTCCGATCACGGAGAGGAAGGGCATCACGGACGCCACGCCGGCGACTTCGAGGAGGGCCGCGCCGGTGACGCCCAAGAACACTAAGCTTAGTCTTCTTCGCTCTCGGGGAGTAAGGAGCTGTAGTAGCTTACGGAAAGTGTTAATCATGGTATGTGGTGAGTGGTATGTGGTGAGTGGTATGTGGTGAGTGGTAAGTGGTTAACCACTCTGCGAATTCCGTTAAGCCTTCGGTGAACGTTGTGCGGGGCAGCCAGCCGAGGAGCTGCTGGGCTTTGGTAATGTCGGCCCAGGTGTGGGGGACGTCGCCGGGTTGCGGGGGATGGTGCTCAAGGCTGGCCTGCTTGCCAAGGGCCTGTTCGAGCTTGTGGACCATGTCCCGGAGCTTCACGGCGTGGTTGTTGCCCAGGTTGATGATCTCGTAGTCGGTGGCGTCGTAGTCCAGGCATGCGCGGATGCCGCGGACGATGTCGTCGACGTAGGTGTAGTCGCGGCTGGTGCTTCCGTCCCCGTAGAGGGG
>PUMK01000093.1 GCA_003551325.1 Candidatus Acetothermia bacterium
GCCCGGGTGTCCCCCGGACCGAACGCGTGAGGGAGCAGCTCACGAAGCTTCGCGCGGAAGCCAACGGCACCGTCAGCATCGGCCATGATCACATCGAGCTCCGGGGCGAACTCCCACAGCACCTGGCGGCAAGCGCCGCAGGGCACGCACGCCCCACGCCCACATGCCACGGCTATCGCACGAAACGCTGTGACCCCCTCCGACACAGCCTTGAACACCGCCACCCGCTCGGCGCATACCGTGAGGCCGTACGATGCGTTCTCCACGTTCGCCCCTGTGAACACCCGTCCATCGTCGCAGAGCAGCGCAGCCCCCACTGCATAGCCCGAGTAGGGGCAATAGGCCTGTGTGCGGGCTTCAAGCGCATGCTGCACAAGGTACTGTTCGTCCATCAGAATCGGATGACGAGCCCCGTGCTCGCACCGTACGGACCTGCCTGAAGGCCAGCCTCACCGGCGGAACGGAGCAACGGGAGGAACAGATTGCCGCGGACGAACAATCGGAGGAACGGAAGCCCAAACTCCACGTCCGCCGACAGTGTCGGGCCTGCGGCACGCCACCGAAACGCACCCGGCGGGAGCTCGGGGATGTAGGGTTCCACTTCGGGGTCGGGAGAAGAGAGCGCGAGCTCCACGTGTCCTCCAGTGAAGGCGAGCCCTGCCCCCACACCGGCTGCGAAGAAGCCCACGTCGAACCGTGGATGGAAGCCCACGGCCACCCGATAGGCCATGAGATCAAGGTCCAACCACAAGGGAGGTCCATCGGGTTCCCCAAGGTCGATGCGTCCTGGAGGGAGGAGCCCGAAGTTACGCAGCACCCCATCGCTGAGCAGGGCGCCTTCCACCTCCACCGCCCCTATGCCGAGCGGAATGGAGAGGAACCCCCCTAGCTTGGGGATGGGAAGCTGATCGGGGATCGCGGCGAGTTCCGCCTCGATCCCTTGAAGCTCCTCAGGCGGAACGCCCAGATCCTCCAAGAACGCCAGGGCGAAGCGCTTCGTGTCGCTGACGTCAAGCGCGTCCGCCCACAACCCCCCACCGATCCCGATCCCGCACGACGGGACGACCCACGCCACCAGGAAGAGAGCGACGATCCAGCGTCTCACGCGTTACCCTCGTGTTCCGTCCCCTGCTTGCGCAGTTCCGCTCGCTTGATCTTCCCGCTAGGCGTCTTCGGCAGTTCTTGCACGAACGCGATCTCTCGTGGGTACTTGTACGGTGCGGTCACGGTCTTCACATGATCCTGCAAGCTCTGCACCAATGCGTCGCTGGGTGACTGGCCTCTCGCCAGAACCACGAACGCTTTGACGATCTGGCCGCGCATGGGATGGGGAGCGCCCACCACGGCGGCTTCAGCCACTGCCGGGTGCGCAACCAGGGCATCCTCCACCTCGAACGGGCCGATGCGGTAACCGGAGGCCTTGATGACATCGTCGGCGCGTCCGTCGAAGAAGTAGTAGCCGTCGCTGTCCACACGGGCGAGGTCCCCAGTGCGGTACCACTGATCGGCAAACACTTCCTTGGTAAGCTCGGGATCCCGCCAGTAGCCATCGAAGATACCCGGGCTGCCCGCCGGAACGGCAATCTCCCCCACCTCTCCGCGGGCGACCGGTTCGCCGGACTCGTCGATGGCCACCGCACCCGGACCCGGGGTCGGCACGCCCATCGATCCAGGCTTGGGCTCAAGCCCAGGATAGTTACACACAAGGCACACGGACTCCGTCTGTCCGTAGCCGTCGCGGATGGTGATCCCGAAGGTCTTGCGGATCACCTCCATTGGTTCAACGTTCAGTGGCTCACCCGCGGACAGCGCGTCTTTGAGCGCGATCTTGTGCCGTCCAAGCTCGGGCGACTGCACGAGCATGCGGTACTCAGTAGGTGTGGCGCACAGCTTGGTGATCGGATAGCGGGACAGGAGTTCCAGGAGCTTCTCGGGTCCGAAGCGCCCGGAGAACATCAGCTGCGTGGCGCCCACGTTGAGCCCCACGCCGATCGGCGCCCAATACCACTTCGCCCAACCCGGAGCGGTTGTAGCCCAGATCATGTCCTCTGAGGTGGCGTCCCACCAGTACCGTGCGGTGACCATGCTGTGCCCGTACATCCATCGGTGACGGTGCATCACCGGTTTGGGATTACCTGTGGTGCCGGAGGTGAAGTTGATCGTCATCGGGTCATTGGCGCCAAGCTGCACGGGTGTCGCCTCGGGAGCGCGCTCCACTTCCTTCTCGAAGGACAGCCATCCCGGAGCCTCATCCCCGATCAGGATGAACTGTTCAAGGGGACAGTCCCCGCGCGCCTCGTCGACTTCCTCACGGGTGGACGTGTGGGCCACCACCACCCGTGCACCGGACACCTCGGACCGGTAGGCGACTTCCTTAGCCCGTAGCATCTCGGTACACGGGACGGCCACACCGCCCGCCTTGAACGTACCGATCTGGGCGATCAGCGCCTCGGGGAGGCGGGGGAAGATGTGGAGGACGGGGTCTTTCTTCTTGACGCCCAGCCGCATGAGTACGGCAGCGAAGCGGGAAGAGAGTTGGGACAGATCCTTCCACGTCAGTGTGCGCCGCAGCCCCGTGTCGGACTCCCAGAGCACACAGGGCCGCTCGGGGCGGTTCTGCGCGTGCGCGTCGACCATCGCCGCGATGTTGTAGCCCTCCGGAATGTTCCACTGGAACGTCCGCAACTCCCGTTCGTATTCCTGTCTGGTCAACTCCATAGGTCACCCCTTTGCCAAAGGTTGGGCCGTTCGCTACCGTTATAACATGATGCCGTTAGGTAGGCCAATGCCGAGTAGGGCGGGAGCGGATGCAGACCATCGTCCGGGAGGCTGAGGCTACCCTCAGCGTTCGCCGTTCCCGTTTCTTGGCATCTGCTTGGGTCGCCCGAACAGCGGAAAATGTTCACGAAACGCTCGACGCAATCGCCCGGCGTCATCACAGCGCCCGCCACATCGCGTACGCTTACCGCCTGCGGACGGACGGGGAGGAACGAGCCCATGATGCTGGCGAGCCGGCGGGCTCGGCGGGCACGCCGATCCTACAGCTGCTCCAGGGCGAAGAACTATGGGATGTGGGGGTGGCCGTGGTCCGTTACTTCGGTGGCGTGAAGCTGGGTGTGGGCAACCTGGCACGCGCGTACCGCGAAGCGGCGCGTGCTGCGCTGGAGCGCGCTGGCCTGCAGCCGCTCGTCCCCACGACGCGGGCGGTGGTGCTGGCACCGCCTGAGCTTCTCGGTGAGGTGTTTGCGGTTCTGGGACGCCGCGGGATACAGGTGCTCGGACAGAGTGTGACGGAACAGGCCGAAGTGCGCGTAGAGGTTGCCGAGAGCGATCTGGAGGCTCTGGGCCAAGCAATGACCCCGTGGGCACGCCTGCGTGTGGAGGAGGGCTAGGGCGCAATGCTGGAGACCATCGAAGGCAACATCGTCGAACGCGGAGAGGACCTGCTGATCCTCCGGGTGGGTGGTTTTGGGCTTCGGGTCTGGGTTCCCTCCAGGACGGTGGTTGAGACCACGGGACGGGCCAGCGCATCGCTGTTCACGCACCTCATCGTGCGGGACGACGGCTACGAACTCTACGGGTTTGCCACGCGGGAGGAACGGGAGATGTTCGTGGGGCTCCTTGCAGTGCCACAGCTAGGACCCAAGCTGGCGTTTCGCCTTGTGTCGGCGCTACCTCCCGAAGAACTGGCCACCGCCGTGCGCACGGGAAACCTGGCCGTGCTCCATCAGGTCAAGGGGATCGGTGCGCGCACCGCACAGCGGATCATCGTCGAGCTGTCGGGCCGGCTGGCCAAGATGGTCACGCACACGCCCACCCCGCTGGGCGAGAAGGAGCAAATCGTGATCCGCGCGCTCTCCTCGTCGGCCCTGGGGTTCTCCGAGCAGGAAGCCCGCAAGGCGCTCGATGCCGTCCGTGAAGCGTGTCCGGAGGATGCGCCCGTGGAGGAGATGATCCGACGGGCCTTGGAAGTGTTGTCCGGCCCGTGATCGCCCTGGGGCTCGATGTAGGAGACCGGCGGGTGGGGCTGTCGGTGTCGGACGAAACCGGAACGGTGGCACGCCCGTACGGCATCTATCACCGGCGCGGTGACGAAGCCGATCTTGAGGAGCTGGCCACAGTGGCCAGAGCGCTAGAGGCGGAGGTTCTCGTGGTGGGGCTCCCGTTGAACATGGACGGGAGCTCCGGTTCCCAGGCGAAGAAGGCGGAAGCACTGGGCAACGCCCTCGCCGAGCGTGTGGGACTCCCGGTCGCGTTCATGGACGAGCGGCTGACCACCATCGAGGCTGAACGCGTCCTCGTCGAAGCCGGCGTTGAGGGGCGACGGCGCCGCCAGCTGCAGGACGCTCTGGCTGCCGTACTCATCCTCCAGGCCTGGCTCGACCGCCGCGCCGCAACGTCGTCGGCGTAGGTTTGGTACCCGCCCGCGCGGCCACTGCCGTGCGCAGAACCAAGGGAGCGCGCCGAGCTACCCCCAGAGCGGCAACAGACGGTAGACGCGCACGGTCCCGTGCCCGCGCGGCCCCGGTCAGCGGTTGGCGCTCGAATCCCTGTGAAGGCGGGCATACGCCTCTCGGCGTGACAGGCCCGCAGCCTGGGCCGCCCGACGGAGGGCATCGTTGGGAGCCAGCCCTTGGTCGAGGAGCGCGCGGTACACCGTGTACAGCTCTTCCGCGTCGGCTGGCAAGATCGAATCCGCGTCGGCGCCGATCACGAGCACCACTTCGCCGCGCACGCCGCTGCGGGTTTCCACCTCTTCCGCAACCGAGGTGCAGCTCCCACGCAGGAACTCTTCGTGGACCTTGGTGAGCTCACGGGCCAGGACCAGCGGACGGCTGGGATACAGTTCGGCCAGCGTACGCAGGACCTCGTTGAGGCGATGGGGGGAAGCGAGCGCTACAGCCGTGCAGTCAAGCCCGCGCAGGCTCTCCAGCGCCTTGCGGCACGGACCGGACTTCCTCGGCAGGTTCCCGAGGAACAGAAAGCGGTCCGCGGGGAGTCCCGAGGCCACCAACGCTGTCAGTGGCGAAGACGGCCCCGGAAGGGGAACCACCCTGATCCCCCGTTCCACGCAGGCACGGACCAGCGGGAACCCCGGGTCGCTGATGAGGGGTGTGCCCGCGTCGGACACGAGCGCGATCTCCTCCCCCTTCTCCAGAAGCTTGATCAACCCCTCCACGCGTTGCGGCTCCACCCCTTCGTACAGGCTGGTCGAAAGCGGTGTGTGGATATCGTGATGGGCAAGCAGACGGCGGGTGTGTCGAGCGTCTTCCCCCACGATGCGGTCCACTTCACGCAACACACGCAGCACCCGGAGGGTGATGTCCTCCAAGTTCCCGATCGGGGTTGCGCAGAGGTACAACGTTCCGGACACGGTTCTCATTATAGCTTGCGGTCATGGGACCACCGGGATAACGTCTGCCACATGGAAGACCGTCTCGTTGCTGCCAAAGAACGTCTGGAACGCCTCGAACGAAGGGTCGATGTCACCAGCGTGGAGGCCACGATCCAGACGATCGAGCAGGAGATGGCGCAGCCGGGGTTCTGGAACGATCGCGACCAGGCGCAACGGAAGGCCCAGGAGCTCGAAGGGGCCAAGGAGCGCATTCGCCTGTTCCAGACGCTTCGTCATGAGTTCGATGAGGTGGAGACCCTCCACCACCTTGCTCAAGAAGAGGACGATCCGGAAACCCTCGATGAGGCCGCCCAGCAGCTCACGGCGCTTGAGCGGAAGCTCGATCAAGCCACGGTGCAGGTGTTTCTCTCAGGTCCCTACGACAAGGGGGACTGCTACCTCTCGCTCAACGCGGGTGCCGGCGGTACCGATGCGCAGGACTGGACGGAGATGATGCTGCGCATGTACAGCAGGTTCTGCGAGAACCAGGGTTGGAAGGTCCGCGTGGTGGACGAAACCCAAGGCGAAGAGGCTGGGCTCAAGTCCGCCACGCTGGAGGTCCGCGGTAGCTATGCGTACGGCACCCTGCGCGCGGAGGCTGGCGTGCATCGCCTCGTCCGCATCTCCCCGTACGACTCCGCGCGTCGTCGGCACACTTCGTTCGCCTCGGTCACCGCAATCCCGATGGTGGAGGACCAAGAACTGGAGATCGACGAGGAAGACCTGAAATTCGAGTCCTTCCGTGCCGGTGGCCCAGGCGGTCAGCACATGCAGAAGAACGAAACGGCCGTTCGCATCACGCACATCCCAACGGGGATCATCGTCGCCTGCCAGAACGAGCGCTCCCAGACGCAGAACAAACTCACAGCGATGAAGATGCTGCGGGCACGACTGGTCACACTCATGGAGCACGAACGGGCTCGGGAGCTGCAGGAACTCACCGGCAAGCTCCAGGACATCGAATGGGGGCACCAGATTCGGTCCTACGTCCTCCAGCCCTATCAGATGGTCAAGGACCATCGCACGAACAGGGAGATGGGCAACGTCCAAGCCGTGCTTGACGGCGAACTGGGCGGGTTCATCTGGGCCTGGCTCGAACATTCACCGACGTAGGGGAGGGCCTCGTGCCCTCCCGGATTTCGGGTGTAGGGGAGGGCCTTGCGCCCTCCCTCACGCCTTACGTATATTTATCGGCTACGGTGGTGGCGGCGTAGGCATCGGGCTTCGTGCGGACGTGGAATCCCCCGCCGATGATCATGCCCACCACTTCTTCGACCATGTCCCGCGTGCGACCGCTGCGTCCCACGTCAACGTGGATCTCCAAGTTGATGCCCAGGACCTCCCGTTCCTGCAAGCTCTTGATCAGAAGCTGGGCAAACTCGAAGGACAGCCACGCCTCCTTCCAGATCCGCTCGCGCAAGCTCATCGGTTTGCGCTCCCGGCTACCCTGCCAGAAGTAGCGACCCCCCTTGCCCACGCGGTGGACCACGATCGCCGTGACATACTCCGCCACATCGTGGTAGGCCTGCGAATCCGTGCCGACCACGAGTTCGTAGACCGCCTCAGGTTCCGAGTTCAACATGGTGATGATCTCATCGAGAACCTCGGTGTAGCTCAGGCGGCCCAGCGTGGGGTTGTGGAAAGGTCTTGAAATATCCATCGTCGCGATAGGATTCTAGGTAGCGGAGCTGGGATCTGCAACCAGCGGAAGCGTGAACCCGAA
Organism: Candidatus Acetothermia bacterium; assembly: GCA_003551325.1. Taxonomy (GTDB): domain Bacteria; phylum Bipolaricaulota; class Bipolaricaulia; order Bipolaricaulales; family Bipolaricaulaceae; genus B1SED10-245. Next base: position 7,119 of record PUMK01000093.1, read on the forward strand.
TCGGGCACCCTGTCCCAACCTCGACTGCGCCCAGATGCGCCCTCGGTGGGCCTGCACGATCTCCCTGGCGATCGCCAAACCCAGGCCGCTTCCCTCTCCGGTGCGCGACGGATCCGCCTTGTAGAAGCGGTCGAACACGAGGGGGAGATCCTGCTCCGCGATCCCTGGTCCTTGATCGGTGACCGTCACCTCTATCTCACCGTCGCGTGAGCGGCAATCCACCTTGATCACACCCTGTTCCGGCGAGAAGCGCAGTGCGTTCGACAGGAGGTTTGCCAGTACCTGTCTCAGGCGGCGACGATCCCCCAGTACCCAGAATCCGGACGGGGCATCCACGGAAAGCTCCACACGTTGGTCGCTCGCGGTGGGCCGCAACCCTTCGCAGGTACCTTGTACCAGGCTGCCAAGGTCCAGGGGTTCCAACTCCAGCTCGAGTTGCCCTCCTTCGGCCAGCGTGAGGTCGCGCAGCTCGTCGATCAACGACCCCAGCTGAAGCGTCTCCTCGTGGACTGGAACGAGGCTATCCTCGGTAAGGGGGAACACCCCGTCCATCATCGCCTCGAGGTTCCCCTGGATGACCGTCAGCGGGGTGCGCAGCTCATGGGCGACGTCCGTGAGGAGTTGCTGCCGGGCGTTCTCCGAGCGTTGGAGCTCCTCGGCCATGTGGTTCATAGCCATCCCCAGTCGCCCGGTCTCGTCACGGCGGTGGATCTTGACCCTGTGCGCGAGGTCCCCGGTGGCGATCTTGTCCGTGGCCTGAATGAGCTGCCGAAGCGGTCGGGATAGCTGGGTCGCAAGGACCGTGCCCATCACGGCGGCCACGGCCAGTGCGATGCTTCCCCCGATCAGCGTCGCTCGCTGCACGGAGCGTAGGAAGTTCTCCTCCAGGGGGGTGAGTTCCACCGTCTCGAGTGGGATGACCGTACCCACACGCCGGTCGTCCACGACCACCGCGACACCGCTACGCTCGACCCGTTCCGCGAGGCGGGGCTCTGTGGCCGGACAACGCCCCAGGAACGCCTCGTCAGCGCAGGCCACGACCTGCATGTCCTTGTCGAGGAGCATGAGCTGTCCCATGCGTCCCTCTTGGTAGACGAGCTGACCCTGAACGTACAGGCTGAAACGGGGTCTGAAATACTGCTGAACGCCTGCCCAACTCCCTTGGGCTTCCCAATACTGCGCGAGCCACATGGCCGCGTCCTGTGCTGCCACGCGGCGCTCCTGTTCACGGTACGTATCGAACTGCTCGCCTACGGAACGGATGGTGAGAAGGTAGGTCCCCACCGCCGCACACAGGGCGGTGAACACCAACCCGACCATCAGCTTCCAGCGGAACGACACGGCCCTTCAGCCTCCCGCCGGAACTTATAGCCGACCCCGTGTACGGTGAGAATGTAGGTAGGTTCCTTGGGGTCAGGCTCGATCTTGTACCGCAGATTCTTCATGTGGGAGTCGATCGTGCGGGTGAGCATAGCGTAGGAGCGGTCCTGGATCGCCTCCAGGAGTTCCCGGCGGCTAAGCGCGCGCCCCGGATGCTGAACAAGATACGCCAGAAGGTCGAACTCCGTGGGGGTAAGCTCCACAGCGTTGCCGTTGAGCAGGACCTCCCGCGCCGCCATATCCACGTTCAGGGGTCCTGCGCGGATCACCTCCGACACCGGCTCCGCGTCCACCC
>PUMK01000079.1 GCA_003551325.1 Candidatus Acetothermia bacterium
CGTTCGAACGACCACCTCCCCTACACCAATACGCGCTTCAGGTCACCCGCCAACGGCACCAGCGCCGGGTCCACGAATTCCCCTTCCCGAACGAGCCATTGCCCATCCGCCTCGATGCTCGAACCGAGCGAACTCCCGTCGCAATGCATGGGAGCGGGAACTTGTTTCCCTCCTGCCAGACCAGCGCTGATCTCGCCGATACCCCAGTGCGTTGCCCCCCAGATCCTCTCGTCCTCCAGCATGTTGCCAAAGCGGCAGCGCGTGATGGCTCCCGGGTTGAAGCCAAGGCCTGTATGCGCCAAGCGCATCGTCTGCGGGTGGTTGAAGCTGCGGAGGTAGGCTTCCAGGCGTCGCGCTTCCGCGCCGCCGCCAAACGACGTGATCACGCCCTCCTCAACCTCGAGAACCACCGGAGAGGCCAGCACCGACATGTTGATCGCCGGCACACCGATGGCCCCGTCGAACACGATGGTGCCGTTGACACTCTCCAGCTTCGGCGCCCAGGCCACCGCCCCCGGAAGGGTGAACGAACCTGGTTGAGGCTTTCCTTCCAGAAGCTCCAGTGCTCCGTGTACCGGATGGGCAGGATCCTGTTCAAACGACACATCCGTGCCACCCGGAGAGGTGATGCGCATCTTCTGGCAAGTGGAAAGCTTGTCAAGGAGCACCTTCTCGAACCGCGCCATTGCGGCGAAGTCCACCCTACCCACGCACCGCACCAGGAGGTCGACGTCGCTCGAACCCATGCAGATCGCTCGCAGTTTCTTGTTCTGAGCGGTGGCCCGATCGTACGGCGTGGTGAACATGAGCCCCGAACTGTCGAGTTCGATCCAGGCGTCCGCGGCCATCAGAACCCCGGCCAGCGCTTCCACGGGCAACACCGGATCCCCGCTCTTGCCCATGGTCGCAGGACAGATGTGGTGCACAACCACAGGCTTTGCGCCGCACGCATAAGCTGCTGAGGCACAGGCATCCGCCGCCCGAGCATCGCTGCCCGTGTCCGCTGTGATCACCAGCGTCTCCCCCTCGCGAACGCCCAACAGGCGCCGCACAAGTACGTCAGCCGCCTTTCCTACCTCGTAGCCGTACTCGAACAAGATCCCACCCCCATCGGTACCGTTTTGTGTGTTATGGTTCCACTATATAGCATCATAGCGACTTCACAAGCAGGGGTCAAACGAGCCAAGATCTTGTTCTTATTGGGTTTTCATGCGCAGGGAAGTGGGTCTGGCAGCCGTCCGTCGTTGGTTCATCAGGCGTAATGCGACTTCACTCTGTGAGACAGAAGAATGTGCGAGGATCCACGCTCACGCCGTCCGCTTCCATGGTCACCGGCGCCGCGACGACCCCATCGATATGGACATCGGCGGAGACCACCGTACCCGCCGGGACGCCGCCCATGTTGCTGTTGTCCCCGAACCCGACGTGGACGGTGCCCAACACCTTCTCGTCTTCCAGTACGTGGCCGGAGATCCGGGCAGCGGGGTTCATGCCGATGCCGATCTCGGCTACGTTCATCGCTTCAGGGCCGAAGCGCCGTAGGAACGACAGCAGCGCTTCGGCACCTTCCCCGGAAGCACCCATCAGCCTGCCGTGCGCGAGCTCCAACGTGAGCGGGGTCGATACCTTGCCCACGACGCTGATGCTCGCATCCACCACCAGCACCCCGTCGGCGCTTGCCGGGGCAAGCGAGACCTCACCGCCGGGCAGATTGCCGAATCCCCCGGCGATGTCGCAGAGACCCCGTTCGGCAAACCACACGCCGCCTTCCACATCGAAGGTCACATCGGTGCCCGCCGGCGTCCGAACGCGTACGCGCTTCGTTCCGTTGAGGCGTGAGGCCAGCGCTTCCGTGGCCGCCGCGATGGCCTCGTAGTCGGCCCGGACGGCCGGACGCGAGAGCAGCTCCTCGTTCATGCCGGGCAGGGTAACGCCGCGCGCCCCCGCCGCGCACGCGGCTCGGCGTGCGCGGGTGTGGGACATGCTCTTCGACCGAAGGGATGTGGCCACCACGAAGACATCACAGCCAGCCAGGGAAGCGGCGGCCAGCGCGGGGGGCTCACCGTCCCCTTCCCCGGTGGGCGGCATGATCGTCAAGCATGGAGCAAGACCCAGTTCACGCGCGGCCTCGTAGAACGTCCATCCAACCGTCGATGCGTCTTCATCCGTGAGCACGAGGAGCGATGCGTGTCGCTCTACACGGAGGACATGGGCAAGTGCGTGCTTCGCCCCGGCGTATGCCTCGGGGTTCACACGCACCACAGTGCCTCCTGGGGTACGGTGAGGTACGTGGCGCCCTGTTCGGTGACGACCACGTTCTCCTCCAGTCCGATGGGCGGAAGCCCATCCTCCTCCGTGCGGCTGTAGATGAACGGCTCCACCGTGAACACGTGTCCCGGTTCCAGCTCGATGCGCCCCCGATTGCCGTATCGGGGGACCAACGGGGCCAACGCTCCCGCGCCATCGTGCACGTGACGGCCGATCTGATGCCCGAGCGCATGGCTGTAGGGCTCGACACCGCAGCGCTCAAGGTGCGCCCGGGCCACAGCGTCGACTTCATGCCCCTGAACGCCCGGCGCCATACGCGCCACAGCCTGCTCGATCGCATCCCGAGCTACGGAAAACCGCTCCTCAAAGGCCTTGGGGGGGCACTGTTCGCCTGGGCGAAGCACGTACAGCGTGCGGGTGAAGTCGGAGCAGTAGCCGTCCTTGTACACCCCCATGTCGATCGACACGACGTCGCCGGGCACGAGCGGGTGTTCGCCAGGTCCGCGGTGACCGATCCCCACGCGGCCCGTGCACACCGCGGCTCCGTGCTCCCCCACCGAGCGGACGCCGTATGCCCGCTGGCGCTCCTCGATGAAGTCGCACAGCGCTCGCTCCGTCATCCCCGCCCGCGCCGATGCGCGGACGTCCTCGAACACACGGGCGGTGATCCCAATGGCTTCGCGGATCCGCCGCACCTCCTCCTCGGTCTTGAGCGCCCGCAGTCGCGATAGCACGGGGGCCGACGACACATACGAGACATCAAGCCCCGCCTCCTCCACGATTCGCTTCAGCCTGAGGAACATGCCGTACGAAAGGCCGTCGGCGAGGAAGTCCTCCTCCGAGTAGTTCAGGGCGATGCGCTGCGGGGCAAGGGTGCGTAGCAGCTCGGTGAGCTTGGGGGCGATCCCCTCCAGCCCGTACGCGGCGACCTCGTCGAACACCCCAAGCTCTTCAATCGCCATGGCATCGTAGCCAGCAACGATCGCCTGCTTCCTTCCGTCGCTCGTGAACAGAAACACGCTCTCCCCAACCATCGGGTAGCCTGCCACCAGCAGCGAAGCAGGATCGCGGCCCTCACGCAGGTACAGAAGCCACACGTCCGCCGAGAGCTCAGGCAGCAGACGCGCCAGTTGCTCGTGCTTCTCCCGCAGGAGGTGGCGGTCTTCCGCGGTCATAGCGCCCCCTTCCCAGGCAGCACGGTGAGCGTGCGTTGGGGCCGCGAGAGGATGTGCACACCGTCGCCGGTGACCACCACGTTCTCCTCAAGACCGATCGGGTGCCCACGGTCGTTCTCCGTCCGGCCGTAGATGAACGGCTCCACGGTGAACACGTTGCCCTCTTCGAGGGGGACACGGCCCTTGTCCCCGTAGCGGGGAACCAGCGGGGCCAGCAACCCCCCTCCATCGTGAGAGCGCCGCCCGATCTGGTGACCGAGCGCGTTGGGGTACACAGGCATCCCTCGTCGCTCCAGCTCCTCGCGGGCCACCGCATCGACCTCGTGACCGAGCCGTCCGGGTGCCATCAACCCGATGGCCCGGTGGGTCGCCTCCATCGCCGCCTCGAACCGCTCGGCCACATGAGCCGGCGGCCTCGACTCCCCGGCACGGGGTATGTAGAACGTTCGGGTGAGATCGGAGCAGTAACCCTTGTAGCGCACGCCCATGTCCACGGAGAGCACATCCCCCGGCTCCAGCGGGTACGGACCCGCCGTTCGGTGACCGATGCCCACACGCCCCGTGCAGATGAGCCCTCCCTCACCGAACGCTGCCTCCCCCCCGTAGTGAGCCTGTCGGGAGCGGATGAACGCCTCCACGTCGAGTTCCGTCATCCCCGGGCCGGCGAACGCGGCGAGTTCGTCGAAGATCGTCTCCGTGAGCTGTACGGCCTCCTCGATCCTTGCGCGTTCCTCCGGCGACTTCTTGGCCCGCAGCGCAGCAACGAGGCATTCGGCAGAGGGCGCATCCTCCACGACCTCGATCCCCAGGAGCTCCGCCAGGCGAAGGTACATCCCGTGGGACAGACCGTCCGCCAGGTAATCACCCGTGGAGTAGTCGAGCGCTACCCGGGCAGGACGCAACCGGTCAACCAGAGCCCTCACATGATCCGCCGGCCCCTCCAGCCCGTAGGCCACCAGCTCATCGAACACCCCGAGCTCCTCCAGGGCCAGAGCATCGTAGTTGGCCACAACAGCTGCTTTCTTGCCATCGGCGGTGAACAGGAACAGCGCTTCGCCCACCATCGGGTGCCCGGCGATCAACCAGGTGACCGGATCGCTTCCCTCCCGGCAGAACACCAACCACGCATCGGCGTCCAACCGACCGAGAAGGTGATCGAGCTGCGCGTGCTTTTCCTTGACCAGGCGAACATCATGTACGTCCACGGGTTCTCCTTTCTAGAACTTCCCCCGCAACTTCGGATCGAGGACATCCCGGAGCCCATCCCCCAGCATGTTGATGGAAAGCACCGACAGAAGGATGGCCAGCCCGGGGAACGTCGACACCCACCATGCGGCACGCAGCTGATGCCGCGCGGCACTGATCAGCGCACCCCATTCCGGCGTGGGCGGCCGTGCGCCCAAACCGACGAAGCTCAGCGACGAAGCCACGAAGATGGCGTGCGCCAGCCGCAGGGTGGCCATGGTCAGCGCGGGGGCGAACACCTCAGGAAGCACGTGGCGAAAGACGATACGCGCGTCCCCGGCGCCCAGGGCCCGTGCCGACTCCACAAACGGCATCTCCTTGACCGCCAGCACCGATCCCCGAACCAGCCGCGCAAACGGGGGTGTGGAGGAGATACCGATGGCCACCGTCAGGCTCGGGAGCCCAGGGCCCAGGATGGAGATGATGAGCAGCGCCAACAGGATGGAGGGGAAGGCAAGGCCAACGTCCACGACACGCATGATCGCAGCATCGGTCACCCCTCCGAAGTAACCGGACACGAGCCCCAGTACCGTTCCGAACAAAGCCGCGATTGCCGTGGCGATGAGCCCGAGCACGAGCGAGTAGCGGGTGCCGTAGAGCACACGGCTGAACACGTCCCGCCCCATGTTGTCGGTCCCGAACCAGTGCTGCGCGCTGGGGGGCTGCAACCCCTCCCGAGGCGCGATCCTGGCCGGAGGGTAGGGCGTGATGTACGGAGCGATGATCGCGATCACGCACAAGCCGAAGAGGAACAGCACCCCCACCGAGATCCTGGGATTCCTTAGTGCCCGTCTCATCTTCCGGCCCCCTTCATCCTAGTCGTAGCGGATCCTTGGGTCGATGTACGCGTAGCTGAGGTCGACGAAGAGGTTCACCAGGATGAACACCCCCACGCTGAACAGGAGGAGACCCTGCACGAGCGGGAAGTCCTTGTCGGTGATCGCTCGAACAAGCTGCTGACCGACGCCGATGCGACCGAACACGGTCTCCACGATCACCGCACCGCCCAGCATGGCACCGGCGAGCATACCGGTCATCGTCACCACAGGAATCAGCGCGTTGCGCACCACATGGCGCAGCCCCACGATGCGTTCGGAGAGGCCCTTCGATCGGGCGGTGGTCACGTAGTCGGCGTACTTCACCTCCATCACGCTGTTCCTGGCTAGCCGGGCGATCGACCCGGCGCCGAACAACCCCAGCGTCAACGACGGCAGCACGAGGTACGAGAACCCGCCCACACCGCTTGTCGGAAACCACCCAAGCCCCAGGGAGAACGCCATGATCAGCAACAGGCCGAGCCAGAAGCTTGGGGTGGAAATCCCCAGAAGCGCAAGCAACATGACCCCGTTGTCCACGAACACGCTCCGCGTGATCCCCGCCCACACGCCGGCCACCAACCCAACAAGGAGCGAAACCACGATCCCCGCTGCCGCCAGTTCCAACGTGGGCGGAATGGCCCGGGCCAGGATGTCGGCCACAGGGCGGTTCTGTTTGTACGACTCGCCGAGGTCTCCCTGCAGGACGCCCCCCAGCCACACGAAGTACCGCACAACGAACGGCTGGTTGAGCCCCAACTCCTCACGGATCACCTCCAGCCGCTCCGGAGAGGGGATGTTGGGGAAGAACATGGCCACCACCGGGTCACCCGGAACCAGCTGCATGGCTCCGTAGATCACGATGCTGGCCACGAACAACGTCACCACCATCTGCAAGATCCGTCGCACCGCGTAACTCAGCATGTTAAGTCAGGTTCTCCGTTCTCAACAGGTCACCGACCCCACTGTGGTCCGGGGCACCAACCCCGTCCGATGCTCAACGGACAAAGCCTACGAGGCGAACGCCCACAGTGCAACTCGCCATCCCGCATTGTGGAATGACTACGTCCCCACACGGACGCCTCCCGTTGCCTTCCGCAACCATGCAAGAACGGACATGGTCATCACATTCGCCTCCCTGGGCAGCGGCCCCGCAGCAAAGGAAAGGGCACAGTCCAAGCGCCCGAAATCCCCTTCCGCAATCACCCTGTGGGTGTGTGTGGTGACAGCGGGGCGAACGACCACGACCACCTCACACGCGTCCAGCACTCCCGCAGCAAGCCCCACAGCAACAGCGATGTTGACCCTCCCCGGCATCAGACGGCATGCCGCAAGGGGCGATCCCCGGAACACCTCCCGGGGACCGGACAGCCGATCTTGATCCAAAGCTAGCTTCATCGCCAGTGGCGTGTCCTCGAGACCCGCCCACGGCCGTGTGATCTCCAGTCGAACGGAGCGCAGCCGGCCGCAGGATCCGGCAAGCAGTGCGTCCAGCCCAGCCACGGCCGCTGAAGGGACGTGCACGCGTCTTCCGCGCGCCACGCATGCCTCCACGGCGCGAGGATGCGCAGCGACACCACAGCAGGAGAGCGCCAGGACATCCGTATCCCACGCGGCGGCCTCAGCGAGGAGCTCCGGGTACACCTCGGCCGACGCCGCTTCAACGATCAGGTCCGACCGGCGCACGAGTTCCTGCCGATCGAACACCGGCACCTCCACACCCTGCTCGGAGAGCACCTCCGTCGCCCGCACAGGGTCGCGCCCGGCCGCCCCCGCAAGGGCAACCCCGGGCGCGCACCCACGCGCAAGCGCGGCCAACACCCCAACGCCAATGGCGCCAACCCCCAGCACGCCCACGGAAAGCGGACGATCGGTCCGGACGTTCGGCGCAGAACTCATGGACCGGGGAAGAGCCAGCGGACCGTCTCAGCAACGCCCGGAGGAACCACCGCGCCCGCCTGCATTACCGCGACAACATGCGCAAGGTCACCAACGCAGCGCGTTGGATCACCGTCCACCGCCACCAGATCGGCCACCTTGCCCTCTTCCACGGTCCCCACCCGATCCCCAACACCTAAGGCCTCGGCCGGCACAGCCGTCACTGCACGGATCGCCTGCATCGCGTCGGCACCGAGCGCCTCCACGAACCAGTGCGCCTCGCGCCACAGCCGCCCGTGGTTGCTGTCCGTACCGAGCGCAAACGGCACCCCTGCGGCCAACGCCTTGGGAAGTACGCTCTGCGTGCTGCGACGCACCTGTTCGACCCGTTGTCGCCACCATTCGGGAAGCGTGTGCCAGGTTGGCCGGCTGGAGAACCCCGTCTCCGGGTCGAAGAATCCCTGCAAATTGGGGTCGCTGAGGTAGGCCCCCGACGCCACGAAGCGCGGGATATCCTTCTCCTCGAGGTTGTTGGCGTGCTCGATGGTCCGCCCCCCCGCCTCAAGACACCAGGTGAGCGCCGGGCCCCCGAAGGCGTGGGCCGCCACGGGAACCCCTGAGCGGTTGGCCTCCTGAACGATGGCCTCGATCTCCTCACGGGTGTAGGCCGGAACGGACGTCAAGTCCCCCCGACGGAACGCCTCTTCCCCAGGACCCGGACGAATGTTGGTGGCGAACACCTTGATCCAGTCGACACCAGCAGCGATGTTCCGCCGCACCTGCCTTCGTGCCTCCCACGGCCCGTCCGCACACCACGGGCCTGTACCGCCCCCGTGACCCGGCCGCAACGGTTCACCGGCCACGAGGAGCCGCGGACCGGGAAACCGTCCCTGAGCGATGGCATCGCGCAGGGCGATCTCCAATCCAGGGCTGTCACCCAGCGCCCGTTCCGTGGTGATCCCGGCCCGCAGATCATCAAGAGCGTTGAGGAACGCATCCACGGCGGTAAGGGGCCACGGCCGCTCAAGCTGCTCCATGATGCCCTGCTGGCGCTTCGGGGTGAGCGACAGGTGCGTGTGGGCGTTCACCAACCCCGGGAGGACTGTGTAGGACGACCAATCCGCCATGTGCTCGCGTGAGACCCCACAGCCCCGTTGTGGAACGACGCGGCCAAGGCGACCATCCTCGCCGATCTCCACGAACACGTCCTCTTGCGGCTC
>PUMK01000114.1 GCA_003551325.1 Candidatus Acetothermia bacterium
CTGCGGGGGGCCAACTTGCTCTACTGGCGCCCGGGCACTGTGGCCGGCACACCCTCAACTATAGAACTGAACTGGGATCGGCCACGCCGGGCGAGTTCTCCACAGAAAGCTGATCCCCCCACGCGAGACGTTCGCAGCAACCCCGACGGCGCAGACGAGATGCAGCACACAGCGGCCTCCTCGCGTGCGCGTTATCCCTATCCCCAGGGGGTAGACCTTAGCCATACGGGGGCCGAGGCCCCTGTTGCGCCAACCCCGGACCCGGGCAAGGCGTTCAGGTGGTGCATGAGCCGGGTGCGGGCCGAGGTGCGAAGGTGGCCGCTCCGCTGGGAAGACAGAAACCGGGTGATCCACGGCGTCGCCGTTGCCCTGGGCCGGGCGCTGGCCGAGGGGCAAGTCTGCGTCGGCCCCGAGCTGGGCGCCGTGATGCGCGGTGTGCTGGCCCGACTGCAACGGGCCGAGAACATATCGCACGACCTCGGGGCGTCGATCGCGTTCGCCAGGTGGGCCGTTGCCCGGGCGGCCGAGGCGGCGAAGGAGCGGCAGAGGGCGTCGGGTGGTGATCGCAAGTCGGAAGAGTACCAAGGATCGGTTCCGGAAAATTTGCCGGAACGGACAGAGGACAGCACTCACCACCGGGAAGCCCGCGAGCAAGCCGCCAAGGCTACCGGCGTCTCGGGACGCAGCGTATCCGAAGCCAAGAAGCTCAAGCAGGAAGCGCCCGACCTCGCGGAGGAAGTAGAGTCGGGAGAGAAGTCCCTGCACGCAGCTTCCCGTGAATCCAAGCAGCGCAAGACCACGAACGAGGGTCCGACCTTCAACGAAACTAATGAGAAGATCGAATGGGCGAAGTGGTCATGGAATCCCGTCACGGGATGCAAGCATGGGTGCCCGTACTGCTATGCCCGCGACATCGCTATGAGGTTCGATGGCTCCTTCGAGCCACGGTTCCGCTCTGAGAGGCTTTCTGCACCACAGAATACGAAGGTTCCCAAGGGGCGAGAAGGGGAGCCTGGAATCCGCAATGTGTTCGTATGCAGCATGGCCGACCTGTTCGGGGACTGGGTGCCTGCGGAATGGGTCGAACAGGTGCTTGAGGCTATTCGCAACGCCCCCCAGTGGACGTTCCTCTTCCTGACCAAGAATCCCAAGAGGTACGCAGAGTTCGACTTCCCCGAGAACGCCTGGCTTGGTGCAACAGCAGACACGCAGGGCAGGATGGACCGGGCCGTTGACGCCTTCAACAAGCTCGATACGCCCGCCCCAGTCCTGTTCGTATCTTGCGAGCCGCTGAACGAGGAAGTCCGCATCCCCAAGGATGCCAGGATTGATTGGGTAATCGTGGGGGGACGCAGCAAGTCCTCCGGGATGCCTGCAGCGCAACCTGAGTGGGAGTGGGTAGAGACGCTCTTGCAGGACGCTCGACAGATTGGAGCGATGGTGTACTTCAAGCCGAATCTCACGGTACGCCCTGTTGAGTACCCAGTGGAGGCGTGATGGCATTCAGTGAGGGAGTGAAGCGGAGCATCTTCGAGCGTGACGGCTGGCAGTGCGTTGTGTGCGGCAAGGGGCGCGAGCACGGAACCCATCTTGAGGCGCACCACGTCATGCCGAGAGGGATGGGAGGATCCCCCGAGGCGGACGTAGAAGAGAACGGCATGACTCTTTGCGCGGCACATCACCGCAAGTTCTCAGGGCCGGGGACCGTCTGGGAGGTTGTCAGGTGGGCGCCGTCCGATCCCGAGGCAGGCTTGCGGCTGATCGACGGCGAGGGCCGGCGTATCCCGGAAGAGACTCTCTGGTTCTACCGCAGGCACGATGTGAAGCCTATCCGCGACGCGATCCAAGAGATCCCGCGGCTAGCAGAGAACGCGCGGTTCTGCATGTGGAAGATAGGGGAGCTATTCGCGCGGATCAAGGACGGCGCGGGCCTAGTCGGAGACGTAGACGTATACCAGATCGGCCTTGAGGCGGGATTGCCGTCCGCGGTGGTCAAGCGGTTGATGAGAGTCTACCGGTGGGCGTGTGAGCTAGGCATGGACCTGACGGACCTTGATCCCGTAGTTGCAGACCGGCTGCGGCGCGCTCCGGAGGAAGACTTGAACGACCTCCTCGTTAAGGCGCGGGCCTTGGCCCTACCAGACTTCATGCGGTTCATGTCAGAGAAGTATGGAGGTGATCGAGACAAGACGTTCCGAGTGTTCACCGGAGGGTATCGGGAAGTTCGCGCGCGATCCGAGGATGCAGTTGAGGCCGGCCCAAACGCGATCGTCGTGAAGGGCGGCAGCGTGATCCGGGGAATCCGGGCCGAGACGGAGTAGACTACGCCTGAGAACCGTTGTATCCTTGAAGCGAGGGGATGGTATGGCAGCCAAAGATTCTAAGCCGAAGCAGTCACAGAAGAGCGCACCCAAGACAAAGGGAAAAGTGGGGCGCCCCCGAAAGGAAGTTGATTACAAACTGGTCTATGAGCTACGGAAGATTGGCTGCACAGACGAGGAAATGGCTCCTGCTCTTGGCGTGTCGATTGAATGGATGCGCCAGCGCAAAGCAGCAGACCCGGATTTCTTGGATGCCTATGAAAAAGGGTGGCAGGAACTAAAGCGGAGTTTGCGCCGACGAATGATCGAGGTTGCCAACAGCAATGAACGCAATGCCGCTACGATGCTGATCTGGTTGAGCAAGAACATTCTAGGATGGACGGACAGGCAGGAATTCGGCGGCAAAGGCGGTGGCCCGATAGAAGTCAAGGTTGTGTATGGACGGGAACGTGAGGCTGAGTGACCGGCACGCGCACCGTGAAGATCTACCTCCCTGAGCCACATCCCCAACAGCGTGCATTCATCGATTCACCCGCACCCCGCAAGATCGTCAAGGCCGGCCGACAGAGTGGCAAGACGACTGGAGTAGCGGTCCTGGCCGGCGAAGCGTTCCTTGATGGATTGAGGGTACTGTACGCCGCTCCGACTGAGGACCAGATCGACCGCTTCTGGGCTGAGATCAAGTGGGGGTTTGAGGAAGCAGTCTCGGGGGGAGTTTTCTACCGGAACGAGGTCCGCCACTTGATTGAGGCGCCGCGCAAGGTGGTCAACGGGGTGGTATACGAGCCGCGTATTCGGGCCAAGACGGCGTTCAACGCAGATACCCTACGGGGGGACAACGCGGATCTTCTTATCCTGGACGAGTATCAGCTCATGAGTGAGGACGCGTGGGAGAGAGTGGGGCAGCCTATGCTGCTCGTGCGGAACGGCAAGGCGGTATTCGTGTACACACCTCCATCTCTTCAATCTCGGACTCGGACAAGGGCGCGCGATCCCAAGCATGCCTCGAAGCTCTACGATGCGGCGCAGGAGGACACGACGGGAACGTGGCAGACCTTTCACTTCACTTCTCACGACAACCCCTATGTCAGTAGGGAAGGTCTTGAGCGGATAGCAGAGGGGATGACGTCGGTTGCCTACCGGCAAGAGATCATGGCCGAGGATGTCGAGGACGTGCCGGGGGCGATGTTCAAGTCGCGCACTATGATCGATCCCTTCAGATCTCTGCGGCCGGTAAGTGCTGTGACGAGAGAAGTGAGCCGCCTCATCGTGGCCGTTGACCCCTCGGGGACGAAAACAGGCGATGAAGCCGGGATTATCGTGCTAGGGAGCGAAGGCGATGAAGCGTTCGTTCTCGCAGACTACTCTGACCAGCTCTCCCCTAACGAATGGGGCACCCTCTGCTGCGACCTTTACAAGCGGTACCAAGCGGACTACGTACTCGCGGAGTTCAACTTCGGGGCCGACATGGTGGAGACGATCATCAATCAGATCGACTCGTCGGTCCCCGTCAAGACGATCAAAGCCCATCGCGGGAAGAAACTGCGGGCGCAACCTGTGGTCGCTCTATACGAGAGAGGGAAGGTGCACCACGTCGGGAGCCTCCTCGGCCTCCTCGAGAAAGAAATGACAGAGTGGGTGCCGGGAGAGACGAACTGGTCGCCCGGGCGCCTCGATGCCCTGGTGCATGGTGTCACTGACTTGCTTGTGAAAGTTGAGGAAGACGACGAAGACAGCTACGGCTCCGCGCTGATGGAAATGGTAACATAGGGCGCCTCTTACTGGGGGCAACGGAGGTGACGGGATGGCGCGAAAAACGGAACCAGTGTCAACGCTAGACCTTCTGATGGACGGATTCCAACAGATGAAGAAGAAGGCCACAGGACTCACTCGTGGCGGAATCCGCGACCCGCTAGCGACTCAACGCTTTGTCCCCAGGAGGCAACTGAGCCTGGACGAAGTAGAAGCCCTGTACGAAGGCAACTGGCTTGCTGGGAATGTCGTGGACGCTATCGCAGAAGATATAGTGCAGTCGGGCTGGCGGTTCAGGACAGAGGACAGGAACCTCTCTGAGACAATAGAGAACGACTGGGCCAATCTGAGCCTCAAGGGTGCGCTGTTCGACATGGTGAAGTACGGCCTCATCGACGGAGACGGGTACGTAGGAATAGGCCTGAAACAGGGAGGCACAGTTGACTTGTCTCAGGAGGTCGGGGCGACCGTCAAGGGGATCGAGTACCTTCACCCCTTCAGGCGCAGGTCCGTCAAGGCGCAGACGCGGAACATGAACCCCTTGAGCCCCGAGTACGGCAACTGGCTCTCATACGAGATCTACACCCAGCCAGGGCATCCCGAGCAGGTTGTCCACGGAGACAGGATCCTCCACTACCAGCCCCATCCGGCGGCGCGAGGGGCTTGGGGTAACTCGGTGTACCAGCGTATCTACGATGTGATCCAGGTGACCGACAACGCCGTGTGGAGCTTCGGGCAGATCGTCTACCAGATGGTTTTCAAGGTCATGAAGGTCAAGTTCTCTGACACTCGAGCGAAGATGAAAGAGAAGGGCATGGACCTGTCCGACATGTCAGCCGCCCTCGCGGACGACCTCAACGCCCTGACCTTGTGGATCATGGACCGCGGGGACAAAGACGGGCCAGGTGACTCTCTAGAGTTCCCCGGACTGTCTGGCTCCCTCGGGGCGCTGCCCGCGATCAAGGACTTCCTCGTGATGCTCATGGCCGCCTCGACACGCATCCCGCAGTCTCGTCTTGTCGGCAACGAGCAAGGCAAGCTCTCTGGCGCAGAGTGGGACGCGCAAACCTACTTCACTCGCATCCGAGGCCTGCAAGAGTCCCGCCTTCAACCGCTGATCGAGAAGGTGACGGACTACCTTCTGGTGGCGCGAGGATACAACCCGCTCAACGTCGAGTACGAGATCGAGTTCGAGCCGCTGTACGTGGAGAGCGACAAGAGCCGTGCTGAGACTGACCGCATCGTTGCTGAGACAGACGCGATCTACATGGACCGGAACGTCCGCACGCCTGACGAGGTGCGCGAGGAGAGAGAGTTCGGCGAACCGCTGCTCGGGGAGCTTGAAGCAGAAGAGCCTGAGGAGAGCGAGGTGCCGATCGCTGGTGAAGAAGAGGAAGTCGAGTGAGATTCCCTGCCGGGGTCGCCGTTGACTACTACCGCGACCTGCTGAAGATCGTCCGTGCCTTGTGGGAAGACTTGCGGCGTGACTGGCCAGCGATCGAAGCCTTGCTGAAAGAGGCCAAGGAGCAGCGGGAGGACGTTCGGCAGGACGCCCCCCCCGAAGAACTCGACTCCCTGCTTAGCGTCCTGCGCCTCCGCGGAGGGAAGTTGGCAGAGCAAGCCGACGCCATCGCTGCGAAGGTGGACAGGCGCATCTCAGACACCACGGCCCGCCAACTCGCAGATGCCATCCGCAAGGCCCTCGGGGCCGCTACGCCTGAGGTGGCTGCTGAGAGTATCGGCATTTCTCAGGCAGTGAAAGGCGGAGTGACATCGAAGGGCAAGTCTGTTCTCAACCTCATCGAGCGGTCCTTCATGCGCCAGAACGTGGCCCTCATCAAAAGCATCCCCGAGGATTTCCATGACCGTGTTCAGAACATCGTATGGCAAGGGATCCGCACCGGTAGCAACCCTCGGGATGTACGCAAACAGCTTCAAGAAGCGTTTGGAGTGGAACGCAACCGCGCCAAGCTCATCGCACGGGACCAGACGAACAAGCTGTTCGGTCAACTCAACCACGTCCGCCAAGAAGAGGCGGGCATCACCACGTTCATCTGGTGGACCGTCGGAGACAACCGCGTGCGCGATTCCCACGAGAAGCTGCACGGCAAAGTGTTCACTTGGAAGGACGGGGCCAACGGGCTGTTCCCAGGGGACGACTACCAGTGTCGCTGCATCGCGGAGCCGAATCCTGCGGAGCTGAGGGGAGAGGAGCCAGAAGAAGGCGAGGTAGCTTCTTAGGAAGCCAAGAAAGAGAAGTCGTACGATCCCGAGCCAGTCACGGATCCAGCGACCGTAGACGACCAGATCGACGCTGCTGTCAAACGCGGGGAGCTGTCTCAGGAAGAAGCGGACGCCCTCAAGAAGAACCTCGGCTCCTTCTGCCCCAACTGCAACCAGAGAACAGACAGTGCCGCTACCGTTGCGGACGCAGATTGCCCGATCTGTGGGGAAACGCTCGACGTCCTGAAAGAGCCGGTTGACCTTGAAGACTTCATTCCAGACGATGAGTTCGAGGCACGGAACTACGACGAAGCATTCGAGTACATCGAAGATAACGTATCTCCCCATATCTCTGAAGAGCTACAGGTAGTGGACGAAGAAGCCTACGACGCTCTGTTGCAGTACGCAGGAACAGAGCATGGCATGGACGAGTTCGTATCGTGCAAAGAGATGCAGGAATTCTTGCTGAGGCCCGACACAGTAGACCCCGAGAGGTTGGAACGCATTCAAGAGGTAGTCGGAGACCTGAACCGGGCCTTCGAACACGCAGACCCTCTTCCTGAAAACCTGGTTGTGTTCCGAGGCGTTGGGGAGTTCGATCCCAAGCACTACGGTAACACAGCGGGCTTCCTTTCGACGGCCTTAGAGAAGGGAGTGGCGGAAGGGTTCGCAGCAGACTCAGGAGGGGCCGCGGGGGTCGTCATGAGGATCCACGTGCCCAAGGGGACGAAGGCCATCCCGTTACAGCGCATCAAAGAGGCCACCTTCCCAGAGTACGAGACAGAGCTTCTGTTCGCCCCAGGAGCGAAGCTGCGATACATCGGAGAGCGAGTAATCGACGGCAGGAAGGTCGTCGAGATGGTCATGCTGCCGTAAAGGAGGCTTGGCGTGGCGAGGGATCCAAAGATCGTGAAGCTCAGGAAGATCATGAAGGAGAAGATGGGGCCTGAAGAGATAGGGCGCATGGGCGGAAAGATGGAGGACCACTTCAAGCCCTGGTTGTGTGGCGCGTGCATCTTTCTCAAGGACGCGAGAACATGCCGCGCCTTCCCTGAGGGGATCCCAGAGGAAATCTGGGAAGGCAGAGTCAGTCACGATAAACCGTACCCAGGAGACAACGGGATCCGGTTCGTTCGGATCTCACCACGAAACATGAGCGAGTAAGATCGCGGCATCCTGAATTGACTGTTCGACTCGTGCAGTCTATGATGCACCAGGAGCCGCACAACGGGAGGTGGTCACGTGCCCTGGAAGGCCAAAGACGCAGAAGCGCATGTGAAGGGCCTTTCCAAAGACCAGCAACATGCTTGGGCAGTGATCGCCAACAGCGCCAGGAAGAAGTGCATCTCGTCCGGCAAGGACGGGAAAGCCTGTGACGCTCAGGCGATCCGGGTGGCTAACGCCATGGCAAAGAAGGCAAAGCATTCCGACTCCGGGGAACGCGTGATCCGCCTGTACGAGACTCCTCGCCAGCTCCATGAGATTGCCAGCGGAGAGATCCGCTCGGTCAAGCACGACGAGGCGACAGGAGTCCTCACGGCTGAGGTGATCATCTCACGCGAGGCAGTGCTGCCGTACCAGCAAGCAGACGGCAGCGTTGTGAACGAGTACATCCCCGCCGACGAACTCCGCAAGCCCGACTTCCTGGCCTCGTGCCAAGGAAAGCCTGTGACCGATGGGCACCCGACGGCCCAGGTGGTCACGATGGAGACGCTTTCACACCACTCGAAGGGGTCGCTGCACGGGCCGGTTGAGGTGGAGGACATCGACGGAGTGCCTTCCGTCATCGCGCACGAGACGATCTGGGACCAGGGGCTTATCCGAGAGATCTTGGATGGGCGCAAGCGGCAGGTGAGCATCGGACGTTGGGCCGTGCTTACCGAGGACGAGGGTGAGTGGAACGGCACGGCGTACACGATGCGTCAGAGCAACCTGGAACTGAACCATCTGGCGCACACGGACAACGGAAGGCAAGGGGATGCTTGCCGGATCCTGCTCGACGAGGCCCTGATGGATGCCCCCTCTGCTGAGGCGGCCCTGAAGGAACTGGACGAGCTGCTTGACCGCCCTGTTGATGAGCTTGTCGACGGCATCAAGGCCGTGGTCGACCGCTGGGTTGAGAAGCCCGCGGTCTTGGGGGACATCGGATGGTGGATCGCGAGCATGAAGCGACAGCTTCAGAGTGCGATCAAGGCAGCCGGGCAGTCCGAGAAGGTGGA
>PUMK01000147.1 GCA_003551325.1 Candidatus Acetothermia bacterium
CCTCCATCGAACCGTGTACCTGGTCGCGCGTTTTGTCTGCGCAAACCAGCGTCGGGGGTCCAATGCGCTCGGTTGCATCCGCGGAGGTTGGTTCCGGCTTGCGGCCAACCACCAAGCTGCGGATACCAGGAACTGGGTCCCGCATTACCCGAGCAGCGCCCCGACCTTTGGAGGGTGCACACCTCGCACCACCCCTGCAGAGGAAAACACTACCTAATTTACACTTTACACGATGCAGTGCGACCGTGCAAGCGGTTTCGCCGCTTCAGGTCAGCGAGACGGCGCGAGGCTCTGTTGTGGACAGGGCATGAGGGCACATGCGCTCGGCGATTACCGAACCTCCTCCGTCACGGCTTTCGTGTGTTGAACGCCCTCCATCGATGGCATACCATCCCCCAGCCATAAGCCTCTAACCCTATGGGTAAGGGTTTCTCGGTTGACGATGGACGAGCAGACGCTGTATGCGGTGGTAACGGGCGACGTCGTTGGCTTCACAAAGGTTGAGGCTGACCGGCGTAGGATGCTTCTGAGCGAACTGAAGGATGCCTTCGGCATGCTCGGAAGCGTGTTCTCTAGCAGTGTCTGCGCTCCGTTCGCGGTGTATCGGGGGGACAGCTTTCAAGGGGTGCTTGCAGGCCCGCAGGGGGCTTTGCGCACGGTGATCGTGTTGCGGGCCTGGTTGCGATGTCGGCTTCCCGGTCCCCGCTTCCCGCGGGGTATCGACGTGCGCACGGCGGTCGGTGTGGGGACGGTTGACTACCTCCCCGATGGGCGGGCCGCCGAGGGCGACGGAGACGCGTTCCGCCGATCGGGCCCTGTGCTCGATGTGATGAAGGGCGACCGAAGGACGGTTGTGCGGACGCCGTGGAACCCCGTTGACGCCGAACTGGACACCTCGTGTGCGTTGCTCGATGCTGTGGCCCATCGCTGGACCGCAGAGCAGTCGGAGGCGGTGGTGATGCGACTGCAGGGCATGACCCAAGCGCGGATTGCCCGGGCGCTCGAGATCTCCCAGCCGGCCGTTCGTGAGCGCCTCAAGAGGGCCGGGGCGTGGGCCGTGGAGAGCCTCTGTGTGCGGTTCGACGCGCTTGTTGGGGCCCGCGGTGAGGAAGGGAAGCGATAGGGATGGCACTGCTGCTCCGGATGGTTGCTGCGCATCTGATCGCCGACTTCCTGCTGCAGAAGTCAACGTGGGTGGAGGAACGCTCACGGCGCGGTTGGGCCTCGATCTGGCTTTATACGCACAGCCTTGCGGCCGCGTTGCTCACTTACGTGTTCTCCGGACTTTGGCACGCGTTCTGGATCCCCCTTGCGGTGTTCGTCACGCACTTGCTCCTTGACCGCTGGAAGTCCGGCCGAGGGGACACAACGCTCCTTCTGTTGCTCGACCAGCTCGGCCATATGGTGGTGCTCGTGTTGTTGTGGGCGTTGGCCGTGGGGCTGGAGTGGTCGGTGTTTGTGAAGACGGTGGAGCAACTTGCCGGGTCCTCAGTGGTGTGGGTTCTGTTCCTTGCCTACGCCATCGTGGTGTGGCCGGCAGGGATCTTGCTCGGGAAGTTCACCCAACCCTGGCGTGCGGAGTCCGAGGCGGCGGGCTCGTCGGGACTTGTGCGCGCAGGACTTTGGATCGGCCGTCTTGAGCGACTGCTGGTGCTGACGGCGATCCTCGTGGGACGGTTGGAGCTCATCGGTTTTCTGATCGCCGGCAAATCGATTCTGAGGTTCGGCGAACTCCGTGGTGGCTCGCGGGCACAGGCCGAGTACGTTTTGATCGGCACGATGATGAGTTTCGCCGTGGCCATCGCTGTGGGGCTTGTGGCCAGCTGGCTTCTGCGCGTCCTTCCTCCCATGGCTCTTTGAAGCCGCTGATTTCACCCCTACGGACCCTCCTCCACCACGGACCACACCCTGACCATGCCGTCTGTGTCTGAGGAGACAAGGAATGACCCATTGGGACAGAAGGCTAGCGCGAGGATCCCTTGGGTACGGGGTGCGCGCACACCCGTCTGCGGTGTGAGCACACGGGTCTCGCTAAGAAGTTCGTGGCGCACGGCGTCCCAGAGCCGGATTGTCCCGTCGTGGCCAGCGGTAGCCAACAGGGGACCAACGGGGCTGTAGACGACCGCGCGTACTTCCCGGACATGGCCGCCCAGTGAGGTGACCCGCGTACGTGAGGCCACGTCCCACAGGTCCACGCTTCGCCAAGTTCCCACTGCCAGCGTGCTACCGTCAGGGCTGAAGTCGAGAGCGTGGACTGCACCTGCGTGCCCCTCGAGAAGCTCCACTTCGCGGTGGGTGCTGGTGTCCCACAAGGTTACCGTCCTGTCGTCCGCGCCTGAGGCGAGCGTTGCCCCGTCAGGGCTGAAGGCTAAGCACCGTATCCAATCGGCGTCAACCGCCGTTCCTCCTCCGAGGGCGGTGCGTCTTGCACCCATGGTCAGGATGGCCGTTCGCAGGTTCCGACCGGTGCTTGCGCAAGTCCACACGATCAACCCTACGGCGAGGTGACTTTCGAGGGAGGCTGCGGCGAGGAGTGCACCGTCGGGACTGATCGCGGCTGCCGAGACATAGGCGCCATAGCGGTCCAGGAGGTGAAGTGTTTCCCCCGTCTTGGTATCCCAAAGGCGGAGCGTCTTATCCCAGGAGCCTGAGGCAAGGCGTCCCTCTGGACCGAAGGCGACAGTAGCGATCGCACCCTCGTGACCGACAAGCCGAGCGCGCTCGGTCCAGTGCTGGGGATCGATGAGCAGGATCTCCTGCCCCGCGCCCAGGGCAAGCACATCTCCTTCCGGAGAGAAGGCCAGCGAGAGCACGTTGGACGCAGCGATCGTAGCGACGGGTACGAGCAAGTCGTTGGCGATGGTTGGTCCGGCGAGAAGCAGCGTGGAGGCGAGGATACAGAGGAGCGCTTTCATGTTGAACACCTCCCAATGAGGGTATCGTAGCGTGTTCACGGATCTGTTGCCAAGCTCGATGGCTTGCGGGAGGGTGGACGTGCGTCGGGACTGAGATACGGCAGGCCGGTTGGTGAAGGGTGCGTTGGCAGACGGAGGCACGCCGCCCGGGGCAGCTTCCACCGCTTGAACCAGGCCGGTCGCTGATTACGATCACGGAGAGCTTCGTACGGTGTTGTGAGAGAGGACGCACATGGAGAACCTTGGGTTGGCCTTTGGGTTGACGGTGTTCGCTGGGCTGGCGACGGGGATCGGTGGGCTGATCGCCTTCTTTGCGAAGCGGACGGATTATCGGTTTCTTTCGGTGACGACAGGGTTCTCCGCGGGCGTGATGCTCTACGTGTCGTTCGTGGAGATCCTTCCCGAGGGTGGGGAGGCGCTGGCAGAGGTGTTCACAGCTCAGACTGCCAGCTGGGTGACGGTAGCGGCTTTCTTCGGTGGGATCGCGCTGATTGCGCTCATCGACAGCCTGGTCCCGTCGGCTGAGAACCCGCATGAACTCCCATCGCCTGAGGCTGCGTCTGCGCTTCGAGATGGCGGGGCCCAAGCGAAGGTCGGTCGGGCGGGCCATGACCCCAAGCTCATGCGGATGGGGTTGTTCACCGCTTTGGCGATCGCGATCCACAACTTCCCGGAAGGGCTCGTCACCTTCCTCGCGACCCTGCAAGACCCCACGCTGGGTGTGCCCATCGCTGTGGCGATTGCCCTTCACAACATCCCGGAAGGGATCAGCGTAGCCGTCCCCATCTACTATGCCACGGGCAGCCGGGCCAAGGCGCTCGTGTACGCAGTGGCAAGCGGACTAGCCGAGCCCATTGGTGCGGCCATTGCCTACCTGGGCCTGCGGTTGGCGTTCGGAGGGCAGGAGGGGGCGTTCCCGCCGGCGGTGATGGGTATCCTGTTCGCTGGTGTAGCGGGTGTGATGGTGTACATAAGCCTTGACGAGCTGCTCCCCACAAGTCGGGCGTACGGGAAAGGTCATGACAGCATTCTGGGATTGATCGGTGGGATGGCGGTGATGGCCCTGAGCCTTGTTCTTCTCGGCTGACAAGGGCGGTCGCTCGGGTCTGCCCGCGTGGCTATACTCGTTCCGGAGGAGGGATGTTCATGGAAAGACTTGTCCAGTACGGTCTTGATGCCGCGGCTGGTGCAGGCGCTGACTACATCGAGGTCCGGGCGGAGCGGCGTCATTCGGAGTCGATACAGACGAAGAACCGCGAGGTCGACGCGCTGTCTCGCCAGGAGACGTCTGGGGTAGGCATCAGGGTGCTCTGCGGTGGAGCCTGGGGGTTCGCTGCCACTGGAGTGCCTGAGCGTCGTGCGATTGAGGAGGCTGCCTCGAAGGCCACCGCCATCGCTAAGGCTACCGCGAAGCTTCGACAACAGCCGGTTTCTCTGGCACCTGAGGCAGTGTACCGGGACACTTATCAGTCGCCCTTTGTCCGAGACCCACTGGAGGTTCCCCTTGAGGACAAGCTCGAGCTTCTGCTAGGAGCTGCTGAGCGCATGCTCGGTGTGCAGGGTGTTGTGCTGGCCAAAGGGCATTTTCAGGCGTGGCGCGTGGACAAGGTGTTCGCCAACTCCGAGGGCAGTCGGATCCGTCAGCAGTTCACGACATGCGGGGCCGGGATTGAGGCGTACGCGGCTGGCGATGGTGGTTTTCAGCGGCGCTCCTACCCGACGTCGTTCGGGGGGGACTTCCACAACGCCGGCTACGAGTTCGTCGAGAGTCTGGAGCTCGCGGAGCATGCTGAGGGTGTCGCGGAGGAGGCGGTCGCGCTGCTTTCCGCTGCTCCCTGTCCCACTGGGACATTCGACATCATCCTCGGCGGTTCGCAGATGGCGCTCCAGATTCACGAGTCGGTGGGGCATCCCACGGAGCTGGATCGCGTATTGGGAACGGAGCTCTCCTTTGCTGGGGGTAGCTTCCTGTCGCTGGACAAGCGCAACGGTTATCGCTATGGGTCACCGCTTGTCAACATTGTGGCCGATGCCACGGTTCCCGGTGGTTTGGGCACGTTTGCCTACGATGATGAGGGGGTACCGGCGCAGTGCGTTGATCTCATCCAGGATGGAGCGTTCGTGGCATACCTCACCTCTCGGGAGTCCGCGGCTCAGGTCGGCACCGACCGGAGCGGGGGTTGTTGTCGTGCTTCGAACTGGAACAGGATCCCGCTCATACGCATGACGAACATCAACCTGCGCGCCGGTGAGGGGACGCTGGACGATCTCATCGCCGATACGCCGAATGGGATCTACTTCGAGACCAACCGCTCGTGGTCGATCGACGATCGGAGGGTCAACTTCCAGTTCGGCACGGAGGTGGCGTGGGAGATCAAGAACGGTCGCCGGGCACGCATGCTGAAGAACCCCATGTACACGGGGATCACACCGCAGTTCTGGGGGGCGTGCGTGGCGGTTGCTGGACCGGAGGCGTGGCGCCTGTGGGGTCTTCCCAACTGCGGTAAGGGCGAGCCTTCACAGGTCATGCAGGTGGGACACGGCTCGGCGCCTGCCAAGTTCTCCGGCATCAAAGTCCTGGGGGCCGGATGATTGTCTGTGAGTTCTCCATCGTCCCGCTGGGTAAGGATGTCTCCGTCTCAAGCTATGTTGCCGAGTGTCTGAAGATCGTCCGCAAGAGCGGCCTTTCTCATGAGCTTACGGCGATGGGCACCATTGTGGAAGGCACGTGGGACGAGGTAATGCAGGTTGTGAGGGACTGTCATATGGCTGTGCGCCAGCGTTCGCCGCGGGTTCTCACCACGGTCCGCGTGGATGATCGGGAGGGCCCCCAGGGGAGACTGTCGGCGAAGGTCCGTTCTGTGGAGACAAAGGTCTCGGATCCAGCGTGATTTACATTACAGACAGTACCCGATAAGGAGCCTATACTCGATGCGGGAGTGGGTGGATTATCCCCTCACCCGGTGAACCACCGTTTCTGGGCGGCCGTTACCCCCCAACGGCCGCCCTATCACTGTGCGCCCAGCATCCAGTGCTCCACGATCGAACGGACACGTTCGTCCACCGGCTGGTCAAGGTGTCGATGCCAGAGGGTTGGCTGGCCTGGGTGATGGCGCAGAAGGTGATTGAGATCGGGGAGTACGCGGACGGTCACGTCCTCGTTCCCGGCGGCAGTGAGTGTATCGGCGATGCGTGCGGCTTCCTGATGGGGTATCTGGAGATCCTTCTCTCCATGCAGCACGAGCACAGGGACGTCAACCGCCTCCAGTGCTGTGGCGGGACAGTGCAGGGAGTGCTCGCGCAGCCACACGAGCGGTTGGGTGTGAAGCTCGCTCAACTGCTCGGGGCTGAGCCACGGCATCTCTGTCCGGAGTTCTTCGAACGTGTACTGATCCCATGTGCCCTCGCTGCCTTCCACAAAGGCGATAAACTGGTCTTGCGCAGTGAGGATCTCGGCCAACGCCTCCCCTTCCTTGCCGTCCATGCGCGCGAGTTGTTCCACCTGCCATCGGGTGACAGCGCTCAACGGCTGTGCTGCGGTGGCTATGAGTACGAGGCCTTGGACTCCGGGCTCGTCGGCCAGCAGGGGTGCGATGTAGCCTCCTTCGCTGTGACCGAGCACATAGAGTTGGTCACCATCGATCGCTTCGTGTTGGGCAAGGGCGTGTAGGGCTTCCCGGGCGTCGGATACGAGGTCCGACAGGCCTGCTGTGTGAAGTTCGCCACCGCTCTCCCCGACGCCGCGCTTATCGTACCGCAGGCTGCCCACACCGGCGACGGCCAGATGGTGTGCCAGGTCCCGGAAGATGTCGGTGGCCAGGCCTGGGGCGTTGGCGTCCCGATCCAGCGGACCGGATCCATGGACAAACAGGGCTGCAGGGTAGGGCTTTGCCGCTTCCTCGGGAACCGTGAGCGTCCCGGAGAGCTCTACGGCATTGCTGGAGAACGTCAAGGGCACTTCGATGACCCCTTCGGGCAGAAGGCGATCCGGCTCCTCATAAGCGATCTCCACGCCCTCGGGGAACAACTCCGTCCTCCATGCCAGGGCGTACTGGGCGGGGTAGCGGACGGCCATGAGCAAGTCGTCCTGTCCAAAGAGCTCTGCGCGAATGTCCCCAAGCCTTATTGGGTAGCGTTTGACGGGAAACTCTCCTGTCTCGGTGATGAGCGTGGCGTCGGTGGGTTCATCGGCGATAAGCGGGAGTGCCGCCAAGGCTTGCGGGATCACCGCGGTGCCCGTGAGCGGCGCACCTTCCCCCTGCAGCGTCGTGTATAGGGGAATCCAGTGGGACATCAGGTTGTTGTCTAGAATGAAGACCTGGCCCTGCGTGGGCAGGCTGTGCGTGTGTATCTGGTCTGCAGCGTCGAAGCTGATGGTCACCTCATCGTCGTGTACGCTGACCTCAACGGTGTGGGCCAATGCCTCGCCGTCGTGGACCGCGAGATCGTAGGCGCGTGGTGTACCGTGCTCGCCTAGGGTCAGCTGATGCACAAGCCGGACGGTGCCGGATGCGGATGCGATGGCACACTCCCCACGCAGGAGTATGCCGTCCCCCACCTGATAGGATCGGTAGTCTTCTTCCGCCACGATCCGGCCGCCTTGGAGCACGGTGAAGCGACCCTGCGTGATGACGGTGTGTGTGTCCGGTGAGGACTTCTCCACGGGCACGGCCATCAGTGCGACCAGCGCCAGCGCCAGTGCGGCGGCTCCGACCACGAACCACTTCCAAGTCTCCATGGCACCTCCCTGCGGTGACCATCGCGCCGTGGCCACGGCGCGACACTACGAAGGATATCCAAGACCACAGCATAAGGCACCGGGGACGATGCATTGCCCTTAAGTACGCGCTTACACCTATCTCACAACGTGATGTCCGCGACGTCCCCGGGTGGGATCAGAATCACCTCGAACGGGAGGTTGAGCTTGGCCACGCGGCGCTGAGCGCGAACGAGTTCGCGTCGATAGCGGCTGGAGATGTGAAAGCAAATCAGCTTACGTTGCACGCGTGCGTTGGCGGCCACTTCGAGCGCCTCGTCGAGCGTGGCGTGCTTGAACTCCTTGCGGTCCTCGTCGGCAAGGAAGGTGGTTTCGTGCATCAGGATTTCGGTGTCCTTGATCGGTCCGGGTCGGAGGGGTACCGAGTCGCCTCCGTAGGAGAGCAGCTTCTGATCGTAGAGCTCGCTGATCTCGTCGCGTCTTCCTGCCTTGACGTACGCGACGATCTCGTCCTGCGTAAGCTCCTGGCAGTCCTCGCGTAACCGTTGGCGTTGCTCGATCACGTTGTAGCCGAGGGTGACCTCTCCCCGCGCGTGGACTGTGGGGAAGGCCTCCACGCACCGAGGATTCCTGCCGCCGAGCACGGGGATTCGATCGCCAGCGCGCAGAGGTATCCACTCCAAGTGGTAACGAAGGTGGCGATTGGTTCGAGAGAAATAGGTCATTAGCTCGGAGATGTAATGGTTACCTGCCGGGAAGTACACGTGCAGCTCCTTCTCCCGGTCACCCATGGCGTTGTTGCGGATGTTGATCAACCCAAGCAGACCTGCAATGTGATCGGCGTGTCCGTGGGACAGAAACACG
>PUMK01000271.1 GCA_003551325.1 Candidatus Acetothermia bacterium
CCGCCACGATGCACCAAGAGAGGGTCCACGTCGACGCCGCGGTCTCGCAGCGCCTCGGCAAGACGGAACGCCGCTCCGCCAACAGCCAAAGAGTGTCGGATCAGGCGTGGATCAGGACCACTGCGCCGCAGCAATCTCATGCACTCGGAAAGATCGGGCAACGGGACAAGCTCGAGCAGTTGTGGAAGCTCGTCGAGGGAACGTACCTCCCCGTCGTGGGCTGGGTGCGGCATCGGACAGGGTCTCCACGTCGGGTTGTACCAGAAGGCGCGCAACCGGCAGCCCTTCGCTGCAACCACGTCGTGGATGTACGCATCCCCCACCATGGCCGCCCTGCGAGGGCGCACAGCGCACCGTCTCAGCACCTTACGGTAGAAACTCGCTGCTGGTTTGGCCACGCCCAATTCACCCGCTGCATGCACCGCAGAGAAGTGGTGACGGAGACCGCATTGTTCAAGTGAAGCATCGACAGCCCGCGGTTGATCGACGTTGGTGGCGACCTCCATGCGCACCTTCCCGTGGAGCGCTTCCAGGGCTTCGCGAACACCCTGGGACAGGCGGCCGTGCTCACCCATCAACGTTCCGCCCCAATCCCAGAGGAGCACATCAACACGCCTTGGTCCGCGTTGTACGGTAGTCCCCGAAGGTAATGGCCTCATGGCTTCCATGGTACCCTACAACAACAGATTCGGGGACGAGGCTGTCGCGTGAGAACGACACGAAGCGCCTACTGCTTGTGACGGACCATCCTCACAAGCTAGGATCGGAGGGGTGCCCCGCAAGGAGGTAGCGGATTATGACGCAGTGGAGAAAGCGCGTCGAGCGCGAGTACTTGGAGACAGACCGCCGCTTCGTTCAGGATGTGCTGCCCATCGGCAGCGTCGATAGCGCGTCGTTCGGGCTCATCGCTGATGCCACCCGTTACGCTCTGGTGGAGGAGGGCGGCGAGGTGTCCCTCCGCGGGAACATCGCTGCCATGGACGAGATCCTCGGCTCCCTCTCCAGAGGGGGAGCAGCGGTGTCCCGTGATGACGCCCTCAAAGCCGTACAGCGCTTCGCCGAGGCTTGGGAGGCGCTCATCAAGGAACGTGGCAAGTGGGACGAAGTCGTGGCCATCGCCCGAGAACACGATGAGCTGACCTCGGGGCCGCCACCCGAGGCGCCTCCACGACGCCGTTGGTGGCAGCGACGCTGATCGGTACACCCCATCCCTGCGAGCTGTTCCGGTCATGGTGATCGTTGTGCGAGGCCTCCACGGGTGAAGCGCAACAAGCCGCCTGGACATCGCCGCATAGGCATTTCGTATGATCTAGGGCCATGACCAGCATGAGCCTGCGCGAGAAGCTGAGGAGCCTGCCTCCCGAGCCCGGCGTGTACGTGTTCAGGGACGCCGCAGGCCTGGCGCTGTACGTGGGCAAGGCTGGATCGCTCCGCGAACGGGTAACCAGTTACTTCGGCTCCAGTCAGCGATCACTGAAGACACAGCGCCTCGTGAAGCGGATCCACGACGTCGAGGTGATCACCGCGAAATCCACCACGGAAGCGCTCATCCTCGAAGATGCCCTGGTGAAGAAGCATCGTCCACCGTTCAACGTCCGGCTGCGCGACGACAAACGCTACCCCTACGTGCGGTTGTCCGCGGAACCGTACCCGCGCATCGATGTCGTGCGCCGCACCGCCGACGACGGCGCGCGCTACTTCGGCCCCTTTACCTCAAGCCGCGCCATGCGCAGAACACTCAAGCTTGTGCACAAGCTCTTCCCCCTGCGTACCTGCAATCTGGCGATCGGCAAGGACATCCCGGATCGTCCATGCCTGATGCACGATATCGGACGCTGCGCCGCTCCCTGCATCGGTCGCGTTACCCCAGAAACGTACGGCCAGGCTGTGCGCGATGCGGCGTTGCTCCTCGAAGGACGGGTTGCGGAGGTCATTGCCGCTCTTCGTCTGCAGATGGACCAAGCCTCTTCCGACGAGCGTTTTGAGCACGCTGCCGAACTCCGCGACCACATCGACGCTCTGGAGCGTGTGCGTGAACGCCAGAGCGTAGCGCTCACCGAGTCCGTCGATCTCGACGCTGCGGGCGTAGCAACCGCGGACGGGCGGGGTTACGGGGTGATCCTAGTGGTGCGGGGAGGACGCCTCATCGGACGTGAAGGCTTCCCGCTTGAGGTGCCCCACGACGTGGAGTATCCGCAGCTGCTGGGTGCGTTCCTTGACCAGTATTACACGAGGGCTTCAGCCATCCCTCAGGAAGTCCTGCTCGCCGAGCGCCTTCCTGAGGAACGGTTGCTCACCGAGTACCTCAGCCGACGGCGAGGTACACAGGTACGGGTGCGCTATCCTGCGCGGGGTGAGCGGGCGGCACTGGTGGAGATGGCCCAACGGAACGCAGACCAGAGTGTGCGTCGGCCCGTCCTCCCCTCCGTCGAAGACGACGCCACCGCTCTCGACGAGCTGGCCGATGCCCTCTCGTTGCGTGTCCACCCATGGAGGATCGAGGCGTTCGACATCTCGAACCTCCACGGCAGTGAAGCAACAGGTTCCATGGTGGTGTTCGTCGGCGGACGCCCACGCCCCGATGCCTACCGCAGGTTTCGCGTACGAACCGTCAACGGGCCGGACGACTACGCAATGATGAGGGAAGTCATCCATCGCCGGCTGGCTCATGGACTGGCTGAGCTTCACGATCCCACGGTGTCAGGCGGTCGCTTCTCCGACCTTCCGGATCTCGTGCTGGTGGATGGGGGCATGGGCCAACTGGGCGCAGCGGCGGGCGCCCTGCGGGCATTCCCGACGGTAGGCGCAGAGCTTGCGGCCCTGGCCAAGCGAAAGGAGTTGGTGTTCAGGCCGGGAACGGCAGAACCTTTCGAACTTCCTGCGCACTCCCCAGCGCTTCGCCTCCTCCAGCGCATCCGGGACGAGGCCCATCGATTCGCTGTGGACTATCATCGTTCTCTGCGGGGACGCCGGGCGCTGGAGAGTATGCTGGACCAAGTGGCCGGTATAGGTCCTCGCCGCAAGGACGCCCTGCTCCGACGATTCGGTTCCATTGAGGGCCTGCGCCGCGCAAGCCTTGAGGAGCTTCTGTCCATGCCCGGCCTGCCCCGGGCTGCCGCTGATCGACTGTACAAGGCCCTGCACAGCGGGTAGATTCAGAGGGTCGAGGGGGGTGACTGCAAGTGGAACTGCATGTGGTACCGGTGGAGAAACCCGAAGAAGTCAACGTTATCTTGGGACAGGCCCATTTCATCAAGACCGTCGAGGACCTGCACGAGGCCCTCGTCGGGCAGATCCCAGGCATTCGCTTTGGGCTGGCTTTCTGCGAGGCATCCGGTCCGGCCCTTGTACGCTGGTCGGGCACGGACGAGGCACTCACCGCGCTGGCAAGGGAAAACGCCCGTCGTCTTGCCTGCGGGCACATGTTCGTCATCCTTCTCCGGGACTGTTTCCCTGTCAATGTCCTCAAGGCGGTACAGTCCGTCCCGGAGGTGTGTGGTGTGTTCTGCGCCACTGCCAACGCGCTGCAGGTCATCGTTGCTGAGACCGATCAGGGCCGAGGCGTGCTTGGGGTGATCGACGGAGTAGCGAGCCGTGGAACGGAATCTGAGGACGAGATCAACGAGCGGAAGTCCTTTCTCCGCAAGATTGGCTACAAGCTCTGATGCCGGCAATTCGGGCGGTGCTTCTCGATCTGGGAGGGCCTATACTGGACGAGGATCACGAGTACGCTGCGTGGGATGCACACCTGCTCACACTCCTAACCCGCTACAACGGAGGCGTTGATGAACAGCAGTACACGCGCGCCGTGGCGGACGCCACACGGCGTTGCCATCCTCAACCACGCGTCAGCGCACTGTGGGCGTTGCTCAGACCTGACCTCGCCGGTTTCAGGAAGCTGACGGAAGCATTCCGCAGCTACGCATCCCGCCCCGAAAAGCATCTGGCCGCAACCACGGTTCGACAAGGAACCCACAAGGCGATCCACGCACTGTCTGAACGCCACACGCTTGCGTTGGCTGCCAACCAACCCTCCGCTGTTCGCGACATCCTGGTGCGAGAGGGACTCCTCGAGCATTTCCTGTGGCAGCATGTATCCGCAGATATGGGCGTGGCGAAACCGGATCTCCTCTTCTTCCGAATGATCTTGGATGAACTGGGCATTCCCGCCAATGAGGCTGTGATGGTGGGCGACCGCCTCGACGCGGACATCCTGCCGGCCAAACTCCTCGGACTACGGACGATCCGGGTGCTCAGCGGCCCTTACGCCCAGCAAGAGGCGCCTTCACAACTGCACGAACCGGACATCACACTGGAGACGATCGCCAGCCTGCCGCAGGCTGTGGTCGGGCTGTCCTCCTAAACCCGACTATCCTGCCAGCCCAACCCGCACCATAGCACCATGGTAGCGTGAGTCCTTCCGAACTGCCTCGGGAAGCGGCAGCAGCCCCAATAGCCTTAACGAAGCCTCGCGCCGCTGGAGGGACCGTTCCAGGGAAGCAAAACCCTCGGTCAGCTCGCCAAGCAGGAAGTGGATCACCGCCGTCACGAACATCCGGTTGGGACACTCAGCAAGATCTTGTACGCGATCCAGCAGCTTGCGCACCTCGTCGGGGCGGCCCATCCAGCCGAAGACGAAGGCCTCCCCCAACGTCGCGTCCTCATCCAACAGCCGATAGCCCATCTCCACAAGACCCTCGGCCTTCCGGATACCCCGGACCGCCTCATCGAAGTTGCCCTTGGCAGCATGGGCCAACGCAAGACCTACGAAGCCTTGTTCGAAGGACGGGTTCTCGTCAACCGTGCGTGTGGCTCGTTCGAGCGCTTCATCGAGAGAACCCGTGAACAGGCACATCATGGCTAAAGCATGACTGACCGCCGGGTTGTCGGGGGCCAACTCGACTGCGTCTCGAAGCTCGGCGATCCCCTGCTCGGTCCGGCCGGTGATCACCAACAGCATCCCCAAGTCCGCCCGAGCACGGGCGAACTGAGGGTCAAGCTCCACAGCCCGTCGCAGGACCTCTTCCGCCCGCTCCCATCGCCACGTCTGCTGAAGGACCTTGGCCAACGAGCACCGCGCACCGGTGAACCCCGGGTTAAGCTCCAATGTCCGGTGGAACTGCTCCTCGGCTTCGCTGAACCTACCCGCCATGGCCAGCATGTCCCCATACTCGGAGGCGATGACAGGCGCAAGCGGGTCCAAATCCACAGCCTTGCCCGCTTCCTCAAGGGCCCCGCTCAAGTCCCCCATCCGAAGGAGAAGCGTAGCATGCCAATGGCGGGCCGTAGCGTAGCTTGGATTGAGCTCTAGCGCCACCTCCATCTCACGTTTGGCCTTGGGGTAGTCACCGTCAAGAGCAGCGATGGTGATGGCGAGCGAAGCGTGAGGCTCCGCCAACGTGTCGTCGAGCTCCAAGGCACGAAGCGCTGCTTCACGCCCTCTGCGAAACCCTTCCGTCTGCAGCATGTAACCCCAGTCGGCCATCACGACGTATCCATCAGCGATCCCGGCATATGCCAAGGCGAACCCGGGGTCCATCTGGATGGCCTGCTCGAAACACTCGATGCTCTTGCGCACAGCCTTCTCCGTGCGCATGTTCCACAACGACCGTCCCTCCAGGTACCGCATGTACGCTTGCACGTTGCCCGGCGGCTGCCGCCTCAGGCGTTGCCGCTCGGCAGCCCGCAATCTCACCTGAAGTGCCTCCGATACCCTACGGGCGACATCACTCTGCACGGCGAATACGTCCTTGACCTCTCGATCGTACGCCTCTGACCACAGCAGTCCCTCGGAAGCCACGTCGATCAGCTGAAGGGTAATTCTGACGCGCTCACCCGCCTTGCGTACCGACCCTTCCAGTACGGTTCCCACCCTCAGGTCACGGGCGATCTCACCCACGGAGGTGCGCGCACCCTTGTACTTCATCACGGAAGTCTGCGCGATGACCTTCAACCCAGGTACCCGCGACAGCGTGTAGATGAGCTCGCCGGTCATCCCGTCAGCGAAGAAATCATCGCCCGGCGTCGTCGACAGGTTGACCAAGGGGAGCACCGCGATGCGGCTCGCCTCGAACGGAGCGACCGCTTCCTCCTGTTGAGTCCGACCGTCTGCAGGTTCGACCCGGAAGACCTCGACAGGAGAGGGGATATTCCTCAGCTCCTGGGTGCCCAGGCTGATGAAGGAACCGGAGACACGCCCCCGCACCTGATCGTAGACTTGCCGGGACACACAGATTCCCCCTCGACCAGCCAACCGCTCGATGCGGGAGGCGATGTTCACACCATCGCCGTAGACATCACCATTCCGGTAGACCACATCCCCAAGGTGCACGCCCAACCGAAGGCGGATCCAGCGCTCTTCAGGCTCCGCTTCGTTCCGCACCTGCAGCGCGCGCTCGATCTCCAGAGCGCACTGCACGGCATCGAGCGCGCTGGAGAACTCGACCAGAAAGGCGTCGCCCATCGTGTTGACTTCGCGCCCCCCGTGTCGCGCAAACAGGGGCCGCAGCAACATTCGGTGTTCCTCCAGCAGGTCCAATGCCAGCGTCTCATCACGGTAGACCACTGCGCTGTACCCGACGATGTCGGTGAACATGATCGCCTTCAGCTGCCTGCGTCCCTGCTCCATGACCCCCTCGTTCTCGTTCAGCTACGGCTCATCGCGCGTGACCTTCCCCACCGGGGCAAGGTACACGGAAAAAGCCTCGTTGCCATCCAGCCCCAGCAGCTTATCGGTTTTCGTCTGATGGTACGCCCCGATCGCACAGGTGCCCGCCCCGATCGCCTCGCAGGCCAAGTACAGGTTTTGGCACACATGCCCGGCATCGAGCGCGATGACTTTGTGCGATCGCGCTCCATAACGCCACTCCGTTCGATAGGGGACCGCGACCCACGCCAGCACCACCGCCGCCTGTCCGACGAACGTCTGTCCCAGGCAGGCATCCGTCACCTGCTCCCCAAGGCGCGCCACCTCTCCCATCGCGCAGAGCTTGTGCTCCAATGCCAAGTAGCGGTACAGACCCCCGTCGACCCCCTCCACGCGCTGTACAAGCAGATAGGTCTCGAACGGATGCCGCGCTCCCGCGGACGGCACGGTGCGCAGCGTTGCGTAACCATCCTTGAGAACTCTCTGCACACCTTGGGTCGCCCAGAGGAGAAACGACAGCTCCTCGAGCGTCAGCGGGCTGTCAGCGAACCGCCGCCGACTGCGACGGTGGGCGATCGCTTGCTTGAGCGGCACATCTCCCACGGAGAACGCTTCGGGAGGCACAAGGTCCACAAGCTTAGCTTGGTCAGGAACCGAAAGCTGTAGTGGAGGTTGTGGCCCTCCCCTCTGTTGGTCGGTCTCCGGCGCACGCCCCGCTTCCCAGAGGTCCGCCTTGAGGAATGCCCTGCCTTGTTCCACCGATGCCATGATCTCGCCTCCCCTTGCTCTGTGAACAAGCTTTCTTGGGAGTATGGTACGGGAAGAGTGTCCGTCTAACCCAACAACGCGAGCAGGACACCAGCCGCGACCGCTGACCCCAACACGCCCGCCACATTTGGGCCCATGGCATGCATGAGAAGAGCATTGCGTGGGTTCGCCTCCAACCCCACCCGGTTCACCACGCGGGCAGCCATGGGAACAGCGGAGACTCCGGCCGCGCCAATGAGCGGATTCACGCGTTCGCGGCTCAGTGCGTTCATCACCTTGGCCAGAAGTAGCCCCGCAGCCGTGCCCACAGCAAAGGCAAACAGCCCCAAAGCCAAAATACCCAGCGTTTCAACCCTCAAGAACAGATCAGCCCGTAGTCGCGCTCCTATGGCCAGACCGAGCAGTATCGTAACGATGTTGATGAGCTCATGTTGGGCTGTCTTGGAAAGTCGATCCACCACACCAGACTCGCGCAGGAGGTTACCCAACATGAGCATGCCCACCAACGGAGTCGCCTGAGGCAGCAGTAAGGCACACAGACCGAACACCACCAGCGGGAACAGAACGCGCTCCACCTTGGACACGGGACGCATCTGTCGCATGGGAATCGCCCGCTCCTTCTCGGTGGTCAGGAGCCGCATGATCGGCGGCTGCACGATCGGAACGAGGGCCATGTAGGAGTAGGCGGCAACGGCAATGGGGCCCAACAGCTGCGGCGACAACCTCGACGCCAGGAAGATGGCCGTCGGACCGTCGGCTCCGCCGATGATGCCAATGGCCCCCGCATCCTGCAACGTGAAGGCGAACCCCAGGTAGCGCGCGAGCAACAATGCCCCGATCACCGTCGTGAAGATGCCAAACTGGGCGGACGCTCCCAGGAGCGCCGTGAGGGGGCGGGCAATGAGCG
>PUMK01000049.1 GCA_003551325.1 Candidatus Acetothermia bacterium
ATGCCGTCCTTCATGACCACCCCTCCGTTTTCCTCACCACATCGATCACGGTTCCGTCCCGCCACTGAATGGCGGCCACGATCTCGTCGCCGAACACAGGGTGTTTCGCCTTGCCCACCATCCGCTCGGCGCCAGCCTTCAGCTCCTCAATTGACCGTACGGGAAGCCCCGCGCTTCTCAGATCATCGGCCAGGTCCTGCCGGCGGGGGTTCACGGCCACCCCCTGTTCGGTGACGATGAGGTCCACCACCTCGCCCGGGGTCGTCACCGTGGTGACGCGGTCCCGGATCGTGGGGATGCGTCCCCGCAGGGTGGGGATGGTGATCACCGTCACGTGCGCGCCCGCCGCAACATCCTGGTGCCCGCCGATTCCATGGAGGAGTTGTCCGTCGGAGTGTGTGTTGACATTGACGTTGAAGTCGAGATCGACTTCGGTTCCGCCCAAGAAGGCAAAGTCCAGCTTGTACGTGGCGCAGCCGAGGGCATCGTAGTCGGCATAAAACCCAGGTGTGATCGGGTAATGCTGCGGATTCTCCCGAAGCGATGCCACAGCCTCGCCGTCGAATGCTTGTCCGTCGAGGATCGCTCCGATCAGGCCGTCACGAAGCATCTCCACAAGGAACCGCGTGGTTCCGCCGATTGCGAACGCACCCCGCACGGCGGAGCGGGCCATCTCCTGTGCCAGAAAGTCCGTGGCTGCGAGGGACACGCCTCCGGCGCCAGCCTGGAAACTCATGCCGTCCTTGACGAGTCCTGCTCCCTTCACCGCGTCCACAGCCAACTGGGCAATACGGAGCTGTGTGGGGGATCGGGGGATGCGCAGCGTCCCCGTGACGATTCCCGCTGGGTCGCCCACACGGTCCACCACCACGACCTGGTCGACGAATCCCTGCTCGATCTCCGGTGGAAGTGCTGGATAGGGGAGGAGGTGGTCGGTGACCACCACAACGTGATCGGCGCAGCGGGCATCGATGGCCGAAAAGCCGATCGGGCCACAGGCGTTGGGTCCTTGGATGCCGGTCGCGTTTCCGTAGGGGTCGGCGCACGACGCCGCCACACATGCAATATCGATGTGGACCTCTCCGCTGGCGATCGCGCGCCAGCGCCCGCCGTGGGAGCGGAGGATCGGGGGGGAGGCCATTCCCCCTCCGCGCGACACATACGCGCCCAGCGGTCCGTTCAGCGAGCCTTCGATGCGGTTGACGACGCCGGCCTGGATGTGTCCGAGAAGCTGTTCATGGCAGGGAAACAGGGCTGTGGGTACGAGCCTCAGCTCTCCGATGCCCATCTGGGCGCACGTGTCCACCACCTGGCCGACGAGGAGGTCCCCATTGCGGAAGGCATGGTGGAAGGAGAGGGTCATCCCGTTTGCCAACCCAGCGTTCTTGAGAGCTTCGCCAAGGCTCGGGGTCAGCTTAACCACCCCCGGACGGAGGGTCTTACGGGGGCCTCCCGCCCGGTGTCCGTTGGGCACTGTGCCGAATGCGCCCTGATAGGTCCGCAGTGACTTCCCGGCCAGTGTCTCCGGAACATCCCTTCCCGCGGCGTTAATCGGCATGCGCCACCTCCAACCCGAGTTCCTTGGCGATCGCCAGGACGCGTTCGGCGCGTAGGAGTACCGGACGGTCAACCATGCGCCCTTCGAAGCTCACAGCTCCCGCGCCTCGCGCCTCGCCTTCCCGGGCTGCCGTGACTACACCTTGCGCCCAGGTGAGTTCCTCATCGGTGGGGGCCAGCACGCGGTGGACGATCTCGATCTGCATGGGGTGGATGACCCCCTTACCGTCAAAGCCGAGCGCGCGAGCTCTCCGGGTTTCCTCGACCAGTGCCTCCGCGTCGTCCACGTGGGAGAGCACCGAGTCGGAGGCCTGTACCCCCACGGCCTTGGCTGCCGCCACCAGGTGCGAGCGTGCCCAGGAGAGCGTTTCCCAGTCGCGTGCGCATCCCACCTCCCGCGTGTAGTCCTCGGCGCCGAAGGCCAGGCAGACGACGCGCTCGGAGGCTTGAGCGATGTCCATTGCCGCCAACACGCCCCTGGGGGACTCCACGATAGGCATAATCCACGTTCGCCAGGGAAGTCCGTACCGACCCTCAAGCTCGTAGAGAATGCCCGCCAGTTCGGTCACCTGCACGGCCGATTCAGCTTTGGGCAGGCAGATGCCGTGTGGGCGACCGCCCAACACCACGCGAAGATCCTCCCGTCCGCCCCGCTCCAAGGGGTTGATCCGCACCCAGAGTTCAGTGCTGCCGAACGCCATGGCGGCCATTGTCCGGCGTACGAGGAGACGCGCTGCGTCTTTCTCGGCAGGTGCGACGGCATCCTCGAGGTCAAAGAGGAGGCAGTCGGGGCTGAACGCGTCCACGAAAGCCAGGGTGCGGGCATTGTTCCCAGGTACATAGAGGCGTGTGCGTCGTAGCCGGTCACGCGCCGTGGCCTTTCGCTCCTCCGAAAGCGCGAGGGGCTGGTGGAACGCCTCCCCCCCACCCGCGGCTCGGTACAGCGCCCCTTCCGTACGGGCGGCGATCACGTGATCGTAGGCTCCCTGTTCGTTGACCTCGGCTTCCACGTCCGTCATTCCCAGCCGGCCGACAACCTCCGTTGCCACTTCAACGATCCTGTCCTCGTACATCGGGCCGGACTTGGAGCGCACGCGAATGTGGGTGCCTGTTCCAGGTTGAACCCGCACCCAGGCATCGGACCGATCCTCACTTCCGCAACTTGCTTCCCGCTCCACAGGCAAGGTATCGCCCCCTCTAGCCCATCAGTCTCGCCAACACGCCCTTCTGGGCGTGCAGACGGTTCTCCGCTTGTTCAAAGATCGCGGATGCCGGATCCCGCGATGCTTCGTAGGTGATCTCCTCATCGTAGTGCGCCGGCAAACAGTGAAGCACCATACATCCTTGGGCGGCTTCATGGATCAGCGCCTTGTCCAGCGTGAACCCCTGGAAGGCGTGGGCCCGCTGGGAGGCTTCCGCCTCCTGGCCCATGCTGGCCCATACGTCGGTGTACAGGATGTCGGCGCCACGCGCGGCTTCTCGGGGGTCGTGGAGCACGTCCACCGTGCCCCCGAGCGCACGGGCTTGCGCCATGACTTGTTCGTTGGGCTCGTGTCCTTCCGGGCAGGCGATGCGGAACGAAAGACCCAGTTTCGCACAGGCCATGATCAGCGAATGGGCGACGTTGTTGCCGTCACCGAGGAAGGTCAGCTTCAAGCCTTCCAAGACGCGTTTGCGTTCCCAGATCGTCAGCATGTCACCGAGGGCCTGGCAGGGGTGGTAGAGATCCGAGAGGCCGTTGATCACAGGTACAGTGGCGTACTTGGCCAGTTCCTCGATCACGTCGTGGCCGAACACCCGAGCCATGATGCCGTCCACATAGCCAGAAAGGACGATGGCGATGTCCTCGGTGGTTTCCCTCTGCCCTAGTTTGATCTCGTCGGGTCCCAGGTACAGCGCCTGCCCCCCGAGCTGGTTCATCCCCACTTCAAAGGACACACGCGTGCGCAAGGAAGGCTTCTGGAACACCATGGCCAGCGTCTTCCCGCACATCACCTGTTGGTGCGAGATCCCCCCACGAAGCTCCCGCTTGAGATGTGCGGCAAGCTCCAGTGTCTCCCAGATCTCCTGGCTCTCCCAATCCGCGAGCGTCGCTAGATGCCGTTGCACGAATACACCTCCTCCAAGGCTGCTGCCCGTGCCTCTCTCGGTCGAGCTCAGGCGGCGGTGGTCTCCTCCAGTACACGGATGCCGTGGCTCTCCAGCGCTTGCATGAACGTGTCGTACAGAGGTCCGTGGATTGCATCTTCGGGGGCGATGATCCCCGGGCTGCGGATGTCCCCTCGCCCGAC
Source organism: Candidatus Acetothermia bacterium (assembly GCA_003551325.1). Classification (GTDB taxonomy): domain Bacteria; phylum Bipolaricaulota; class Bipolaricaulia; order Bipolaricaulales; family Bipolaricaulaceae; genus B1SED10-245. The sequence continues at coordinate 3,849 of PUMK01000049.1, forward strand.
GAGCCAAGCGCCCACGGCTGTGGCAAAGCCCGTCACCCGTGCCATGGACGAGATGCCGTTCTTCTGGTCCGCCTCATCCCACATGTAGTAGTCAATGCGCGTTGGCTTCCCATCCAAGGTTCCCAGCGCGGAGTTCCACATCACGCACACATCCGTGTCTCCGGGATCCGGTTGCAGGCGCGGTTGCAGGACGTTGAGCAAGAGTTCTCGAGGGATGACTTGGTTGCCGTCGATGTCCACGGGGTCAAGTTCCAGGAGCCCACACTCCTTGAGGACGTCGATGCCATCGTAGTGTCCGGGCCAACGGATCGTCTTCTCGGTGAAGTCTCTGAGCTCCGGTCGCGTGTAGATGAACGAGGGCATCCCTGGGGTGATCGCGCACTCCAAGGCATGGTCCACGCCGAAGCGTTGGAACCGGAACTGCTCCCTTCCCGTGAGCGCTGGAACCTCCGCCACACCACCGTCTTGAAGGATTTGAACGGGGATCATGTATTCTCGCAGCACGTGGTCAAACGCCCAGGTCACCATGTACCGTAGGGGACGGCGCTGCGCGGCCTCCCACTCGGGAACGCCGCCCACGCGGGCCACTGCCGATTCCGTGTGATCCAACGTGCGCAGGGCCCGTCCCACGGTTACGTTGCTCAGACCGGGAGCGAAGCCCATGCCATCGAGGAAGGTGACCCCTGCCGCCACGGCCTGCTCATGGAGCCACTCTCCGTATTCGTCCGGCGCCACGCCGTCGGGGAGTTCCAACCCCTCGGTTTCGTAGGGATCAGGCCTGCGGTGGTACTCCTCGAGCATGTCCACGATGTCGAGCCCCGCTTCGATCGCGGCCCGGACCGCCCGGTAGCTCGACCAGCGGTCCGGCAGGGCGATCACCCCCACGTCGTACTGGGCCATGATCTCTTTGAGTTCGGGGGCGCCCACATCGGAGCGATGCGTACGCACTCTGTCCGCGTCGCCAACGAAACGACGCGCCTCCTCCAATGCTTGGGGCCGCCGACCCACGAGGCCGATGCACTCTACATCGTCCCTCCGGATGAGATCCCACGCGACCGCCGTGCCGATCTTCCCCGTTCCACCCAAGACCAGTGCCTTCACCGTTCGCCCTCCTGTTCGATTAGGAGCCGCCCGAGAGCGGCTCTTGCTGGTATGATCCCGGTGTTCTGGTTCACCGGGGCCGACGCGCACGGAACATAGGTGTGAATGCGGCTCCATGTTAGCCGTGGTCCGCATCGAGGACAACGTGTTTGGGTGATCGTTAGACCTGGGTACAATGGGCGATCATGGACAAGGTTGTTGCGAGGTTTGCGCCCAGTCCCACGGGATATCTGCACGTAGGCGGAGCACGCACGGGGCTGTTCAACTGGCTCTATGCCCGTCACCATGGTGGCACGTTCGTGCTCAGGATCGAAGATACGGATCGCACGCGCTCCACGGAAGACGCCATCGAGCAGATCATCGACTCGCTGACATGGCTTGGTCTGGATTGGGACCGGTTTGCGCGTCAGACCGATCATCTGGATCGGCATGTGGAAGCTGCCCATCAGCTGCTCGACCAGGGCGATGCCTATCGTGATGAGGGCGCGGTGTGGTTCCGCGTTCCCGCTGAGGGTGTCACCACCGTGCACGACGAGCTTCTTGGGGCAGTGGCGTTCCAAAACCGCGAGCTCAAGGATATGGTGATCCTGCGTTCGGACGGTACACCCACCTACAACTTCGCCTGCGTGGTTGACGATGCGGACATGGGGATCACGCACGTCATCCGTGGTGATGAACACCTGAACAACACCCCCAAACAGCTTCTCATGTACCGTGCGTTGGGTCTTCCCCTACCCAAGTTCGCCCACATCCCGTTGATCCTGGGGCCGGACAAGACGAAGCTCTCCAAGCGGCATGGTGCGGTGTCGGTGTTGGAGTACCAGCGCCGGGGGTTCGTCCCCGAGGCGCTCGTGAACTTCCTGGCGCGGCTTGGCTGGGCGTACGGGGATCAAGAGGTGTTCACCCGGCAAGAACTCATCGACCTCTTCGATCTTCCCGGCGTGGGCAAGTCGGCGGCCGTGTTCGACGAGTCGAAGCTCCTCTGGCTCAACCACGAGTGGCTCAACCGCTACGATCTTCACCGGTTGGCTGAACTGTTGGAGGGTTACATCGTGCGTGAAGGGGTGGCTACCGACGAGGAAGTGCACGCCCTGGGGCGTGAACGCCTGGCCGTTGCCTCGGCGAAGCTCCGGGAGCGCGGTCGCACGCTCGTGCACATGGCCCAGATGGCGCATTATCTCTTCCCACGGGAGGTGCCCGTGCCTGAGGAGGATCGGCACCACTTCACCCCCGAGGTCTGCCAGGCCCTCCGGCATGTGGCCGATGCGGTGGAAGCCGCGCCCGACACCTCCCCTGCAGGCCTGGAAGCGGCTGTGCGTGGTGTGCTCGAGGAACACTCCCTCCCACTGAAGGCGCTGGCTCAACCCATCCGACTGCTCGTCACCGGCACCCGCGTGGGTCCCGGTCTGTTCGATGTGCTGCACATTGCCGGACCAGCAAACGTCGCCCAGCGGCTGCGCAACGCGTCGAAGTGGCGTGCGGGGGCAGAGGACACAGCATGAGGTTAACGGTGTTGGTCTTGGCATTCACTGTAGTGTTGATGGGTTTCTGCGTGCTTGGTGGCGTTCTCGAAGCCCACTTGGAGCCGGTGGAGGCCGAAGTGTTGGGCGACTGGGCGCAGGTCGCGATACCGTTTCGGCTGCACCCCATCACGCCGCGGGGTGCGCGCTACGATGGTCCTGCGTTGGCCAGCGAGCTGTGGGGGACGGTGTCCCTGGGCGAACGTACGTACGTGCTCCTCCTCGGTGTGCACTACGACGGCACTGTGGATCTCTGGGTCGACGAGGGGGGGCGGATGGAGGAGGGTGCAGCGCTCCCCAAGGTACACGGTGAGGGGTATCGCGAGTGGAGCATCGAGCTCACCTCGCTTCCTTCTGAAGGCGAGCCGTTTGCGTATCCGATGAGCGTGGTGTGGCCCGAGGGTCGGGGGTACGTGTTCCTGCAGGGTGGGGCACCGCGCCGCGGGGTGCTGGAGGTGGAAGGGGAGCGGTACACGGTTGCGCTTCTCGACGAGGCCCTTGACGGTGTGTTCGGCACCGATGAGGACATCTACGCTGTCGACTGGACCCAGGACGGAACGCTCCACGCGGCCCGCGGAGAACACGAGCGCTTCGCCTTGGACGAAGTGCTCACCCTTGGGGAGCAGAGCTTCATCGTGGAGGACATAGCGCCCGACGGCAGCTGGATTCGGTGGAAGCCTGTTGACTACCAACCACCCAAGGTGCCGCTTGTGGAGGGCTTCCCCGCGCCGGACTTCACGTTCATCTGCTTCCAGGACGATGTCGAGCGATCACTGGCCGACTACCGGGGGAAGGTTGTCCTGCTCGACTTCTGGGCCACATGGTGTCCCCCGTGTATGGAACTGCGCCCCAAGCTGGTGGAGCTCTACACGAGCTATTCCGAGGCAGGTCTCGAGATCATCGGGATCAGCCTGGACACGGATGAGGAGGCGCTCCGCCGGGCCCTCGGGAACTACCAAATCGTCTGGCCACAGGTGTACGACGGCGGAGGCTGGGATGCGGCTGTGGCCGAACGATACCGTGTCTACGCCGCGCCACACACGGTGCTTGTCGATGAAGAGGGGACGATCCGCAAGGTGAACCCCAACGCGGGTGCGCTCCCGGGGTTGATCGAAGAGCTGATCGGTCCGGTAGAACTGGACGTGCCGTCTGACGACGCGCCTGACCCGCCACCCCCCGAGGACGTTGAGGAGGTCCCAGAACCGCAACCCGAACCTGAGCCATTGCCGGACGAACCACCAGCGCGCTTGGGCCTGTGGCCGATTGTCGGGGGACTGGGTGTTGTGCTGTTGCTGGTCGCGCTGTTGCTCTTCCCATGACCTACTACGTGCTCCTCGGTATCGTGCAAGGCATCACCGAGTTCCTTCCGGTGAGCAGTTCTGGCCACTTGGTACTCGCCCAGTGGCTCCTTGGCTGGTCGCCCCCCGGTGTAGCGCTGGAAGCCGTCGTGCACTTGGGTACCTTGGTGGCCGTGTTCGTCTTCTTCCGTAGAGATCTGTACCGCCTTCTGTGGGCGGTCACCCGCGGTGGGCGCAAGGAGCGTGCGTACATTGGTCTTCTGATCCTGGGTACCGTACCGGTGGTCGCCCTTGGGCTCACCGCACGTGGCGCTGTGGAACGGGCGTTTGGTGCTCCAAGCCTCGTGGGGGCGATGCTCTTGCTCACCGCTGCCGCGCTCATCATCGGGGATCTAAGCGCATCGCGCGCCCAGCGGAGCGAACCACGCGTCTCGAACGCCCTTGCTGCTGGGTTCGGACAAGCGCTGGCGCTCCTTCCGGGTGTATCCCGTTCCGGGACGACGATCTCCGCCGGCATCGCCTCGGGCCTCCGGCCCATGGAGGCA
>PUMK01000045.1 GCA_003551325.1 Candidatus Acetothermia bacterium
CCATCGCATCACAGATGCGATGGTGCATGACCTGACCCCAACCACCATCTGTGCATGACCTGACCCCGGTTGAAGCTCTACCGACGTTTCATCGCCTCGCGGGCACGACGGGCGTCGTCCTCCTCGATCAGCTTGCGGCGCTTGTCGAACTTCGTGCGCCCCTTTGCCACCGCCAGTTCGAGCTTGGCGTAACCGCGCGGGCTGAAGTACATGGAGAGCGGTACCAGGGTGAACCCAGCAAGGGCGGTAAGCCCCAGGAGGCGGTCGATCTCCTTGCGGTGCAAGAGCAGCTTGCGTGGGCGGCCGGGTTCGTGTCCGTGGAAGGAGCTGGGGGCATACGGGGCGATGTGCATCCCGTGTAGCCACACCTCGCCGTTCTCCACTTTGGCGTAGGCTTCGTCGAGGGACACGCGCCCCGCACGCATCGACTTCACCTCGGAGCCGGAGAGCACCAATCCAGCCTCGTAGGTTTCCTCGACGGCGTAGTCCCGCCGCGCCCGGCGATTGTTGGCCACAACCCTTCGTCCTGCCATGACCCTAGGAGGCTAACCGAAAGGCTTGGGAGAACCCAGGTCGTTGGCCGTTTGCTGCCCTGCGCAGGTGCATGTTCGCTGGACGGCTTCCGTCGCTACCGCCGCAAGCAGTTGCCCCAAGGCTGTTGAGCGCTCGGCCATCACGGCGTTGACGTCGTGTCCCTCTACGGGTTGGCTGCCCCGAACATCGAGGTCCGTGATCACGGCGCAGGTTGCGTAGCAGATCCCAAGTTCTCGTGCGAGGACAACCTCCGGAACAAGGGTCATGCTCAGGAGCTCTGCATGGAGCACGTCGCGGTACAGGCGAGATTCGGCGCGCGTCGAGAACCGGGGACCCTCAAAGCACAGGCAAGTCCCACGTTCGTGAACCCGTTCGCCGAGCTCGATGGCCCCACGCTTGAGCAGTTCCCGAAGCTGGGGGCAGAAGGGGTCGGCCAGCGATGTGTGGACGACCACGGGACCGTCGAAGAAGGTACTCGGACGGTTGTGGGTCCAGTCGATGAACTGGTCGGGTAGCGCCAGGTCGCCAACCAGGTGGGCGTCGGAGAGTCCGCCCATTGCTGAGACGGCCACCACGGACGTCACGCCCAATTCCCGAAGTGCCCACATGTTCGCTCGATAGGGAACGCGGTGTGGAGGGAGTGTGTGGCGTTCGCCGTGGCGCGGAAGGAACGCGGTGCGCTGTCCCGCCAACAACCCCACGGTCAACCCCGGAGCGTGGCTGCCGTAAGGGGTGTGCACGGTGAGTGCGGTGGGCTCCTGAAGGAGACCCAGGCGGTACAGGCCTGAGCCTCCGATGACGGCCCAGTTGACCCTCGGTTGATCTGGCATGCGGGGAGTATAGAAGCCCTGCGCTTTGTCGGTCAACCGTCGCTGTCCGGTGTTCCCGATTCCTCGCTAGACGTGGACACACAGAGGAGGTCCGCAAGTTGAACGGTGCGGAACGTTACCCGTATACTGTGCGTGATATGGCTGTCGCTCAGCTTCCTGGACTCCGTGTTACCCCGGGTGACTTCCCTCCGTATGTGCTGGTGCCGGGTGACCCCGAGCGCGCTGCTCGTATCGCGGCGCGCCTTGAAGGGTCGGTCGCGCTCGCGCGCAATCGCGAGTTCCACAGCTACCGTGGTACCTACAAGGGTGTTGATGTTGGTGTGGTGTCGTCCGGTGTGGGCGCGCCTGGTGCCGCGCTGTGCTGTGAGGAGGCAATCCGTGCTGGCGCGCGCGTGCTGCTGCGCGTTGGAACTGCGGGGTCCCTCCAAGACGTTGTTCAAGACGGTGACCTCGTGGTCGCTACGGGAGCAGCACGTTGTGAGGGTACGACACCGTGGATGCTGCCTGCGGAGTGGCCCGCGGTTGCCGATCATGGGGTTGTTCAGGCACTGTGGGAGGCGGCTGAGGAAGTTGGTGGTCGACGGCACATGGGCGTTGTCGTAACGCTGGATCTGTTCTACCGAGGCGTTCTTGATCTTGGACTCGATGTGTGGTCGAATGCAGGTGCCCTTGCCGTGGAGATGGAGTGTGCGGCCTTGTTCTGTGTGGCGGGCCTGCGTGGTGTGCGTGCGGGTGCGATCCTCGCTGTGGATGGGAATGCGCGCGAGGCAAGCGACGGAGCATCTGTGCTGCGTGCAAGGCTTGATGGCCGAGGTTCGAACGACGACAAAGGAGGTAGTGAATGATGCGTAGAGCATTGGTGTTGTTGGTGGCGATTGTAGCACTGGGAGCCTGGATGGGCTTTGGCGCTGAGCACCCGAAGATCGGTCTGGTCTTGGCCACGGGTGGTTTGGGGGACCGTTCGTTCAACGACCAGGGGTTCTGGGGTGCCGAGCGCGCAGCCGAGGAGATCGCTGCCGAATACGGTGTGAGCGTTGATGACGTCCTCGACTATGTCGAGCCCCGCTCGATCGCTGACTACGAGAGCTTCTACCGGGAGTTCTCCCGTGCGGGCGAGTACGCTGTAATCATCGGTATCGGGTTCGACCACGCACCCATTCTTGAGGAAGTCGCACCCGACTACCCGGACCAGAAGTTCGTGGTCATCGATGCGGTGGCGGCTGTCGACAACGTGGCGTCCATCGTGTTCCGGGATCAGGAGACGGCGTTCCTGTGCGGTGTGGTGGCCGGGATGCTGAGCGAGACCCGGAAGGGTGGTGTGCTTGGTGGAATGGACATTCCGCTCATCCGCCGGTTCGTGGATGGCTTCACGCAGGGTATGAAGTGGATCGACGCCGAAGCTGAGGTTTCGGTACGCTTCGTTGGCGACTGGGGCAACCCCACCCTCGGTAAGGAACTCTCCCTGGAGCTTTACCGCGGCAACGCCGACATCATCTATGGTGCTGCTGGTGCATCCCACCTCGGGACGTTCGCCGCAGCGGAAGAGCGCGACGGCTGGTGGGCCATCGGTACGGACGTCGACCAGGCGTGGTCTGCGCCTGAGCACGCAGACGTCATCATTGCTTCCGGTCTCAAGCGTGTCGATCTGGCCGTCTACACCGAGGTCATGAAGGTGATCGACGGTACCTGGGAGGCAGGCGTTATCGAGTACGGTATGGCCACGGACGAGGGCATTGGTACAGGGATCGCGTTTGGCCCTTGGGACGTCAGCGATTACATCGAGGCCAGCTACTCGACAGTGGCGTTGCCCAACAACGTCGTGAAGGACATCCTGGCGAAGTTGAACGAAGCCGTGGAGGGTATCCGCGACGGTACGATCGTCATCGAGACCGAGTAGTTGACGGCATAACGATGAACATGGGGGGAGAGGTCGATGTCTGCTGAAGCTGTACGCATGGAGGGGATCGTCAAGCGGTTCCCTGGTGTGGTGGCCAACGCGGGGATCGACCTCACCCTGAACTACGGTGAAGTGCACGGGCTTCTCGGCGAGAATGGCGCCGGGAAGTCCGTGCTCATGTCTGTGCTGTACGGTCTCTACCGTCCAACCGAAGGGCAGATCTACCTCAACGAGCGCCCTATCTCCATCGATAGCCCAGCGGTGGCCATTCGCTCTGGGATCGGTATGGTGCACCAGCATTTCATGCTCGTTCCGCGGCTTACCGTTGCGGAGAACATGGTTGTAGGCTGGGAAACGGTCCGCGCAAAGACATTCCTCGACCGTCCACGCATCCGCCAGCGTATCGAAGAGCTCTCCGAGCAGTACGGGCTTGGGGTGGATGCGACGGCCGTTGTCGAGGAGCTCTCTGTGGGCGAACAGCAACGGGTGGAGATCGTGAAGGCTCTGTACAGGGGTGCAGAGGTCCTGATTCTGGATGAGCCGACAGCAACGCTTCCCGAACAAGAGGTCGCTGCCCTGTTCGATACCATCAGGGCACTTCAGGATGAAGGGAAGGCTGTCGTGTTCATCACCCACAAGCTCAGAGAGGCGCTCACCATTTGCGATCAGGTCACGGTCCTTCGCAAGGGCGAGAAGGTTGGTTCGGTGCCCGCTTCAGAGGCCACTGAGCGGCAGCTTACGGAGATGATGGTGGGGCGTGATGTGGTGTTCGAGGTGCAGCGGGAGAGGCTGGAGAGCGAAGGACGGCCGCTGCTGCAACTTGCTGGCCTGAGTGCAGTCGACGATCGTGGTGTTCCCGCGGTGGACGAGGTGGATCTCACCGTTCACGATCACGAGATCGTCGGCGTGGCCGGCGTTCAGGGCAACGGCCAGACCGAGCTTGTCGAGACGATCTGCGGCCTCCGGAAACCACGTCAGGGGCGTGTGGAGGTAGACGGCGAGGACTTGACCGCGCGTTCGCCTCGCGACATGGCACGAAAGGGGCTCGTCCACATTCCGGAGGATCGCCACCGACGGGGCTTGGTGCTCACGTTCAGCGTTGCCGAGAACGCGATCCTGGGTAGGCAGTACGAGGCCCCGTTCGCTGCTGGAAGATGGGGACAGTCCAAGCGGGCGATCGGCGGTTACGCCCGCGAGCTTGTGAAGCGCTTCAACGTGTCGGTACCCGGTGTGCGTACGGCGGTCAGGGCTTTGTCAGGCGGCAACCAACAGCGGGTGATCCTCGCTCGCGAGCTGGACCGAGAACCCAAGGTTGTCATCGCTGCACAACCCACACGAGGATTGGACGTTGCGGGTATCGAGTTCGTGTGGGAACAGCTTCTGGAGATGCGAAGAGAGGGCGCCGCGGTGTTGCTCGTGTCCATGGATCTCGATGAGCTGATGACATTGTCCGATCGCCTCGTGATCATGTACCAGGGGAAGATCGTCGGAGAACGGAAACCGCGCGATACGGACAAACAGGAGATCGGTCTGCTCATGCTGGGAGGCGCCGTTGAAGCTTCTTAGAGAACTGGGCATTGTCGGCGTGTCGGTGGCGCTGGGCCTCGGAGTCGGGGCGATCATCACAGCTGCCACAGGGTACTCTGTGCCCGCTGTGTTTCGAGAACTCGTCCGAGGGGCGTTTGGCGACATCTACGGTTTCGCGAACACGATGACCCAGGCGACGCCCATCTTGTTCACCTCGCTTTCGTTCCTGATCGCCTTTCGTGTCGGCTTGTTCAACATCGGTGCCGAGGGGCAGCTGTTGCTTGGAGGTTTCTTCGCTGCCTGGGCGGGGTTCACCCTGAACCTCCCTCCGATTCTTCATGTGGTCGTGTGCTTGTTCTTCGGGGCTGCGGCCGGTGCGGCGTGGGGATTCATCCCCGGGTGGCTGCGCGCACGGCGGGGGGCCAACGAGTTCGTCACCACGATGATGCTGTCCTATGTGGCGCTGTACCTTACGAGCTGGCTCGTATCTCCGGGGGGGCCCTATCATGGGCACCAGTGGGCCAACCAGACCGCACGCATCATGTCCTCGGCCGAGCTTCCTCGGCTGATGGCCAGCGGCAGGGAACTGCCCTCGTGGGGGTTGGTCGTGGGGGTCCTGGTAGCCGTGATTGCATGGTACTTCTTGTTCCGCACACCGCGGGGCTATGAGATCCGGGCGGTGGGCCAGAGCCCACTGGCTGCCGAGTACGGGGGTGTGGACATCGCACGGGCGCAGATCCTGGCGATGGTTCTGGCAGGAGCGCTTGCCGGACTCGGGGGAGCGGCGGAGATCTTGGGCACACACCGGAGGTTCATCGAGGGATTCTCCCCGGGCTATGGTTGGGACGGCATTGCCGGGGGGTTGATCGCTCGGGCACACCCCATCGGAGCTGTGTTTGCCGCTTTGCTCATGGGTGCGCTGCGGGCAGGAGGCAGGGCGGTGGATCGGGCGGGGGTAGCGCCGTCGGACCTGGCTTGGGTGTTCCAGGGATTGGTGATCCTGTTCGTGGTTGCCCCAGAGCTGATACGCTATTTCAAGCGCATACGTCTACGAAGGAGGGCCCATGGGCGTCCTGAGCCTTGATCTGTTTGTGGCGGCGCTGCGCCTGGCGACGCCGATCGCCTTCGTAGCACTAGGAGAGACGTTCTCGGAGCGCTCGGGAACCATCAACATCGGTGTGGAAGGTACAGCACTGGCCGGGGCGCTGATTGGTGCTACGGTTTCCTTCTTCAGCCAGAGTCCATGGCTGGGGTTGGCTGCGGCTGTGGGTGTGGGCATGCTGCTGGGGTTGATCCACGCGATCTGGTGTGTGTACTTGCGGTCGGATCACGTGGTCGCCGGAGCAGCGATCAACTTGCTCGTCACCGGTTTGGCCTACTTCCTCACCCGGGTGGTGTGGGGATGGCGCGGAACGTCGGCGTCTGCCCCGATCCTTAACCCGTGGCTCTTGGTGTGGACGATGGTGGCGTTGGTGCTGATCTCCCAGATCTTCTTGTTCCGCACGCCTTGGGGACTGCGCTTGCGCGTTGTGGGCGAACACCCGAAGGCAGCCGATACGGCGGGTATCAACGTGTACCGCACACGGGTGGGTTACTCGGTGCTCAACGGTGCGCTGTGCGGCTTGGCTGGTGCGTTCCTGTTCAACAACCTGGGCCGGTTTAGCGTGGGCATGGTCGGAGGCCGCGGTTTCATCGGCATCGCTGCCATGGTGGTTGGCAACTATCGTCCCATTCCTGCATTCCTGGCTGCATACTTGTTTGGTTTTGTGGACGCGCTGCAGATGCGTCTGCAGGACGTCATCCCCTCGCATTTCTCCATCATGTTGCCCTATGTGCTGACGATCATCGTCCTGGCTGGTTTCCTGGGACGGGCTAACGTCCCTGCAGCTTTGGGCAAACCCTACATCAAGGAAGAGGGATGATTCAGCCGGTCCGCTGGTCGGACGGGGTTCTCGAGCTTCTGGACCAGACGTTGCTTCCCAACAGGGAGGTATGGCTATCGCTCGTCCGATGGGAGGATGTGGCTGATGCCATTCGTCGTCTGGCGGTCCGGGGGGCACCGGCCATCGGCATCGCTGCTGCGTATGCTCTTGTGCTTGCCCTGGGGGATGTGCGGGACCATCAAGAGGCTGACCAAAGGCTCTCCGAAGCCTCGCGGGGGCTGTCGCAAGCGCGACCTACGGCGGTGAACCTGTTCTGGGCGATCGGCAGGATGAATGAGGTGTGGAACGCACACGCCGGGCAAGCTCTTCCCGATGCGCAGGCGGCACTCCTTGCCGAGGCAGCCCGGATCCACGATGAGGATGTGGAGGGGAATCTTCGGATCGGTGCGCACGGAGCTGAGCTTCTTCCCGCAGGGTGCTCGCTTCTTACGATCTGCAACACGGGTGGTCTGGCCACGGGGGGGTACGGAACGGCCCTGGGTGTTGTGCGGAGCGCTTGGGAGCGTGGGAAGCTGGAGGTGACGTATCTGTGTGAGACGCGGCCCCTGCTCCAAGGTGCGCGTCTCAATGCCTGGGAACTCCTGAAAGACAGAATACCCTATCGCTTGCTCGTCGATGGGGCAGCTGGGGCGCTCCTGCGCGCGGGTAAGGTCCACGCCGTTCTCGTGGGCGCCGATCGCATCGCGGCGAACGGGGATACGGCCAACAAGATCGGCAGCTACACGTTGGCCTGTTTGGCCAGCAGGCATGGCGTGCCGTTCTACGTTGTGGCACCCCTGTCTACGGTGGACAAGGACACGCCATCGGGGGACAGGATCCCGATCGAAGAGCGCGATGCGCACGAGGTGTTGGCTCCTCTTGGTTGTCCAGCTGCTCCGGAGGGGACCGACGCGTGGAATCCCGCTTTTGATGTAACCCCGGCAGAGCTGATTACTGCCATCATCACCGAGTGGGGTGTGCTGCGTCCTCCTTATGAAACGTCGATCGCTGAGGCCTTGGCGTAGGCGGGTGTGCGCAGCGGCCCGGGCCATGGCCGATCTCGGCCTGGTGCACGCTTCATCGGGCAATGTGTCCGTCCGCGTTGGTGACTGTGTGCTCATCACCCCCAGCGGTGTCCCCTATCGATGGCTGCGCGCTGAGCAGGTCGTAGCGATCGATGACGAAGGACAGAAGCTGTCGGGAGCCGGTGCACCGTCGAGCGAGTGGCGGATGCATGCGGCCATTTACCGTGCTCGTGCCGATGTGCGTGCAGTTGTCCATACCCATTCGCTCGCCGCCACCCGTTGTGCTGTTCGGGGGGCGTTGCCGGCGACCACGGATGAGGCGCGCATCGTCTTCGGTCCCTCGGTGGCTGTGAGCCGTCACGCGTCGCCGGGAAGCTGGGAACTCGCTGAGGCGGTTGCAGAAGCGGTTGGGCCAGAGGGCAAGGCGGCGCTCGTGGGACGCCATGGAGCGGTGACGGTGGGGGAGCACCTCACGGAAGCGTTGCTGCTGGCTGAGGCGCTCGAACAGGCCGCCGCAGCTTCCCTTGAGTGAACCGCGCGCCGGCATGCTCGGGGGTGCCGCCCGGTAGC
>PUMK01000012.1 GCA_003551325.1 Candidatus Acetothermia bacterium
ACCTCCTTTCTAGGGAGTAAGACCTTTCGAGCAGTACCCAGCCTTCCCGAACGACGGTCCCCCATCGCCACCTGTCCACGGTACGTTTGCGCGTCCCCGAGGGGACGCGTTTCTGTTTTTAGGTTCCCCGAGGCCACCCTGCTGGCCGCCCTGCTTCCTTCGGAATATGCACGCTCCCCAGTACGCTCACAAAGCCATGCAGACGACACGGGAGAAATGGTTGTTGCCGGGGATCGGGCCGTTGCTGGACCAGGGAGATCGGGAGGAGGTGCCCGCTAGGGAGACGATCTACTACCCGGGCACGCCAAGTGACGCCGTCTACTTCGTCGAGCAGGGAAACGTCAAAGTGTCCTACCTGGATCCGTCGGGGAAACGGCTCACCATGGCGTTGCGGGGACCGGGTGAGATGTTCGGGGAGATGGCACTCGTCGGGGAGCAGCGTCGACGCCATCAAGCCCTCGCAGTCGAAGATGGTGTGATCGTCCGGGTGGAACGCGGAGCGTGCATCGCTTGGCTGCGCAATCGTCCAGACGTTCTCCTTCAGCTCCTTGAGCTCTTTGGCCTTTGGATTCGCGATCTTGAGGAGATCATCGAGGATCTTGCCTTCCGCGACATCCAGAGCCGCCTGTCACGGCAGCTCCTCCGGCTCTCCCATGAGTACGGGGTGAAGACCAAAGAAGGCATTCTCATCAGTTTCCGACTCACGCACAGAGATCTCGCGGAGATGATCGGATCGGCTCGTGAGAACACAACGATGACGCTGAACAGGTTCGAACGAGAGGGTATTCTTGACAAGCGACGGTACCAGATCATCATCAAGGACGTGGAGGGTTTGAAGGATAAGTGCCGCTCTTAGCGTAACCATACGGTTATCCCCGGAGTCGCCCGCCCACCGAGGGCGGGCGCGCTTGTTGTGGTGTCCAGTATTCCGTTCCTGCGTTGAGAATGCGTCTTCATTCAGGTTACAATGCGGGTTGTTGCTACCTTGAAGGAGGGCGATATGCAGGAAATACGTTGGCACGGACGTGGGGGGCAAGGAGCCAAGACCGTGTCCCAGATCCTTGCTCAGATCAACCTGCGGGAAGGCAAACACGTGCAGAGCTTTCCTGAGTACGGTCCCGAACGTTCCGGGGCCCCGGTGCGGGCCTACAACCGCATTGCGACAGAGGAGATTCTTGTCCACTCCGGTGTGTACACGCCAGACGTGGCGGTCGTCGTCGACGAGACGCTTCTGGAGACGGAGAACCCCGGGGATGGACTCAAGGCCGACGGTACACTGATCGTGAACACGACTTGTTCTCCGGACGACGTACGCCGGCGGACGGGCTTCGAAGGCACCGTCGTCGCGCTCAACGCGAACAAGATCGCCGACGATGCGGGAACCGGGTTCCCCAACATCCCCATGCTGGGAGCGGTGGCGGCCGTCCTTGGGTGTGAACTGCAGGTGGTGGAGGACGAAGTGCGGGAGACGATGGGGGCGAAACTGTCCTCGGACATTCTCGACAAGAACCTGGTGGCGTTGCGCGGAGGATACGACGCAGCGAAAGGGGTATCCGTTGGCCGCTAAGCTCAAGAGCTGGAGAGAGCTTCCCATCGGCGGTGTGGTCCCCGGTGGAGCCACGCCTGAACTGAACAAGACCGGGAGCTGGCGTTCTCAGCGACCTGTGTGGGATGAGGAGAAGTGTATTCAGTGTCTGCAGTGCTGGATGCACTGTCCCGACGATTCGATCGGGATCAAAGACCAGAAGATGACAGGTATGGACTTCGACCATTGCAAGGGCTGCGGGGTGTGTGCCGGGATCTGCCCGGTGGACGCCATCGAGATGGTCCCCGAAGGGGGTGCCGAATGCGCAAAGTGATGACCGGCCACAAAGCGGTTGCTGAGGCCATGCGTCAGATCGAGCCTGACGTCGTGGCGGTGTACCCGATCACGCCTCAGTCCGAGATCGCCGAGTACTACGCCGACTATGTCCACAACGGCAGGGTGCGGACCGAGCTCGTTCCGGTGGAGAGCGAACACTCCGCGATGTCTGCTTGTGTGGGCGCTGCAGCTGCGGGTGGTCGTGTCATGACAGCCACCGCATCGCAGGGTCTGGCGCTCATGGTGGAGATCCTGTATATCGCGTCCAGCATGCGCCTGCCCATCGTTATGGCGCTGGCCAACCGGGCCCTGTCGGGTCCGATCAACATCCACTGCGACCATTCCGATGCCTATCTGGCACGTGATGCGGGTGCCGTGCAGATCTTCACAGAGTCCGCGCAGGAAGCGTACGACTACACGCTCATCGCCCAGCGTCTTGCGGAGCGGAAGGGTGTCTCGCTTCCGGTGATCGTCAACTTGGACGGATTCACCCTGACACACTCGGTGCAGGTCGTGGAACCCCTCAAGGATGAAGTGGCGAAGCGCTTCGTCGGCACCTACACGCCCAACTACCCCCTTCTTGATGTGGAGCACCCGTCAACATGGGGGCCGTTCGCCATGCCGGACTACTACTTCGAGCTCAAGCGGGCCCAGGTTGCAGGCATGGAAGCTGTGCCGGAGGCGTTCTTGGAAATCCAGAAGGCCTACGAGGAAGAGACCGGTCGGAAATACCAGGGTTACTTCGAACCGTACCGACTTGAGGACGCCGAGCGGGCGCTTGTGGTCATGGGCTCTACGGCGGGGACGGCCAAGGTGGTCGTGGACAAGCTGCGGGACGCTGGTGAGAAGGTTGGACTGCTTAAGATGTGGATGTACAGGCCCTTCCCATACGCTGCAGTGGCCGAGGCGCTGGCTGGCGTGAAGCAAGTGGCGGTCTTGGACCGCGCGCTCTCGTTCGGGGCCTACGGCGCCCTGTATACGGACTTAGCTGCGGCGTTCGTCCATCGTGACCAGGCACCGGCTTTGGTGAACTACATCTACGGGCTTGGCGGCCGCGACACCACGCCGGAGCAGCTGACCCAGGTGTTTGAGGAGATGTCCTCAGTGAAGCCGGACCAGGGCCTGCATTACATCGGCCTGCGCGAGTGAGGGGGAGACATGCCGAATATCAAAACGTTGGCAGCGCGTCAAGAGAAGCAGGTTCGTCTTACGCCGGGGCATTCGCTCTGTGCAGGGTGCGCCGAGCCCATGGTGGTTCGGACCGTGCTGAACACGATCGAGGATCCCGTGGTAGTCGCCAACGCCACCGGTTGCTTGGAGGTGGCCACGAGTCGCTATCCGGGGACCGCTTGGAACGTGCCATGGATCCATTCAGCGTTCGAGAACGTGGCGGCAACGATCACCGGCGTGGAGGCGGCCTACAAGGGCCTCACGCGCATGGGCAAGCTCAACCGTCGCATCCGTTTCATCGCGTTCGCGGGTGACGGAGGTACCTACGATATCGGGCTGCAATCGCTGTCCGGTGCACTAGAGCGCGGGCACGACTTTCTCTACGTCTGCATCAACAACGAAGCGTACATGAACACCGGTGTGCAACGGTCGAGCGCCACACCGATGTGCGCCTCGGCAACCACGTCGCCTGTAGGCGAGGAGATCCCCGGCAAACCCCAAGACCGCAAGGATCTCACCGCGATCGTGGCGGCGCACCATGTCCCGTTCGTTGCTCAGGCCTCCGTGTCGAACCTCATTGACTTGGCCAACAAGGTGGAACGAGCCATGAGCTATGACGGTCCAAAGTTCCTGAACGTTCTGGCGACCTGCCCGCTCGGGTGGCGCACCCAGCGGGACACCGCGATCCCCGTGGCCAAGCTGGCGGTCGAGACACGGTACTGGCCGCTGTACGAAGTGGCCGAAGGTCGCTACAAGGTCAACTACAAACCCAAGAAGCACGTACCCGTAGAGGAATGGCTGAAGATCCAAGGACGCTTCCGCCATCTGTTCAAGACGCCTGAGGGGAAGCAGCGCTTGGAGGCGTTCCAGGCGGCTGTCGATCGCCACTGGGAGGACCTTCTGAAGAAGGAGAAGTGGACGCAAGAGGGCGACGCCGACGAAGCGTAAGCCGTGAGGATGGTGGACCCAGGCCCCTGTGGTGGGGCCTGGGTCGTGACCTGATCATCGGGGCGATCGTGGGCACAGTGGTCGGGATCCCCTTCCGTGACGTTGCGTTTGGCGCTGGCGTAGGGGCGGCTGTTGGGGGTTTGCTGCACGTCTACTTCCGCCTTCGTTGAGTCCGCACCCTCTAGCGTGGGTATCGAGGAGGGCTGATCGACAATGGACATCGTCATCCGGATGGTTGGGGCCGCAGGGCAAGGCGTGCAGACCGTAGGCGAGATCCTCGCCCGCACGGCCTTTCGCAGCGGTCACATGCTTCACGCCGAGCAGAGCTACCACTCCCGCATTCGCGGCGGGGAAAACGCCTTCGCGTTGAGGATCTCCGACGGGCCTCTGTGGGGCACACGGGAGGACACCGATCTCCTTGTAGCGCTGGATCAGGCCATGCTTGATCAGTTCTTGCCCACCGTGCGCGAAGGCGGGTGGGTCGTGTGCGACGAGGAGCGAACGCTTCCGGATGGCGATGCTGTCGTGCGCATTCCCGCTGGCCGGTTGGCCAAAGAGGAGCTTGAGCTTCCCATCGCGGCGAACATGATCCTGTTGGGCGCCGCGGCGGAGGTCATCGGGATCAGTGAGGAGCGTCTGGCGGAGGTCGTCCGCGAAGCCCTCGGGAAGAAGGCTGACCTCAACCTGAGAGCCCTCGCGCTGGGAGCCGAGCATGCCAGGCGAGGGCCGTGGACCGTGCCCGACGCTGTCGATGTCCGAGGGCAGAGGATGCTGCTCACCGGAGGGGCCGCCGTGGGAGCAGGGGCCATCGCGGCCGGGTGCCGTTACGTGTCGTCGTACCCGATGACGCCGGGCACCGCTGTGCTCACCTACCTCGCCGAACGTGCCGAACGGTGGGGGTTGGTCGTCGAGCAGGCTGAAGACGAGATCGCTGCCATCAACATGGCGTTGGGGGCGGCCTACGCCGGAGCGCGGTCGCTCGTGACCACATCGGGAGGGGGCTTCGCGCTGATGGTAGAGGGGCTCTCGCTCGCGGGGATGATCGAGACACCGGTCGTCGTGCACATCGGGCAGCGCCCTGCGCCGGCCACGGGCCTTCCCACACGCACCGGACAGGAAGAGCTGCTCTTCTGCGTCCACGCGGGGCACGGCGAGTTCCCCCGCTATGTGGTCGCGCCACGGGACGCCGAGGAAGCGTTCTACCTCACGGCCAAGGCGTTCGACGTCGCCGAGAAGTACCAGATCCCCGCGCTCATCCTGACGGACCAGTATCTCGTGGACAGCTTCGTGACGAGCCCGCCGTTGGATCCCACGCGCACACCGGCGCGCTCGCACCTCCTGACCGCTGACGAACTGCAGACCATGGAGCACTACGATCGATTCGCGGTTACCCCCTCCGGCGTCTCGCCGCGGGCGGTCCCCGGGGTGTCCGACAAGCTGGTGCTCGTCGATTCCGACGAACACGACGCCTATGGGCGGATCACGGAGGACCTGCAGGTCCGCAAGGTGATGACGGAAAAGCGCCTTCGCAAGGAAGAAGGCCTTCGGACGGAGCTCGGCGAGCCGCTCTCCTACCCGGAGGGTTCGATGGAGGGGCGTACCGTGTTCCTCGGTTGGGGATCCACCTATGGAGCGATTCGGGAGGCCGTGGAGATGCTGAACGCCGAAGGAGGGCGCTACGCCATGCTCCACTTCTCGGAGCTCTGGCCGCTGCGGACCGATGAGCTGCGACAGGCGTTTGACAAGGCTGAGCGCGTCGTGTGCATTGAGGGGAATGCTACCGGGCAGCTGGCGCAGCTGGTGGCGCAGGAAACAGGCCTTCAGGTAGGGACCCACATCCGGCGGTACGACGGACGACCGCTCACCGCCCGAGACATCATCGAGGAGGTGTCGCCGTGAGCGTGCAACAGTACCTTGCGGACGTAGAGCTTGCCTGGTGCCCCGGCTGCGGGAATCACGGGATCCGCCGTGCGCTCGCCAATGGGCTTGCGCTCCTGGGGCTTCCGTCACACCGCGTGGTGTTGGTGACCGGCATCGGCCAGGCAGCGAAGATGGCGCACTACGTCGCGGTCAACGGTTTCAACGGCCTGCACGGACGCACCGTCGCTTCCGCGGCGGGGGTCAAGATGGCCCGCCACGAGCTCACGGTGATCGCCGAGTCGGGGGACGGTGACCTCTACGGTGAAGGCGGGAATCACCTTCTTCACAACATCCGTCGCAACCTGGATCTCACTGTCATCGCTCACGACAACAGGGTCTACGGGCTGACGAAGGGGCAGGCGTCCCCGACGGCGGGGCAAGGCTATACGACCAAGGCGCAGCCGTTCGGATCGCTCAACACGCCCCTCAACCCAAGTGCCCTTGCTGTTGCGCTGGACGCATCGTTCGTTGCCCAGAGCTTTGCCGGAGACGTCGACGGTACGGCCGAGCTGATCGCGGAAGCTGTCCGCCACAAGGGGTTTGCGCTGATCAACGTGCTGCAGCCTTGCCCCATCTGGAACAGGGTGAACACCTTCGCTTGGTACAAGGAACGCATCTACGCATTGGCCGATGAGGGGCACGACGCGGCCGACCGAACGGCTGCCTTCTCCGTGGCCACACGGGACGATGGCCGCATCTACACAGGCGTCCTCTACCGTCGCCAGGGCCCCTCGTTTGTAGAGCGTCATCCCGTTCTCAAGGAAACGCAGCTTGCCGAACGCGCTCTGCCGACGCCGGACACGGTCGCTTCGCTTCTTGAGGAATTCGCCTAAGCCCAAACGGATCCGGAAGACGAAGGGCAACCCGAAGCACAAAGCCGACCCAGGGCGGGCCGGCTCTGTGCTTCGGGCATGCGGGCGGGACTTCAGTTACCGAAATGCAGGCGGAACGTCATCTGCCACCGTCCATCAGCCGTCAGGTGCCAGCAGAAGCGGGCTTCTCGAGGGCACGTGCCGATGTACAGGTGCCACGAACCGTCATAGAAGTACCAGCCCCAGCCGTAGGGAGGCACATGCGGTGGGCTCCACGACGGTGGACAAGGGTAGGGCGTCCAGCCCCATCCGGGAGGGCAGGGCTGCGGCGTCGGTTGAGGCACCGGAGCCACCAGCCTGGGCAGAATCCTGAAACTGGTCCAGGCAGTCACAAACTGCCCGTAGCCGGGCTCGGGCACAAGACCTTGAATCTGCGCGCCGCCCCGGTCGGGATCAGGCGCGATCAAAGGGAACGGGTCGCCTTGCGATCCCGTGTGCAAGGAGAGCGGCTGCAGGCTCGCGATCACCTGCAGCGTATCCACGCCGGTGGGTTCGACCACCCGGAGCCGGTATGTTGGCCGGTCCGGGATCACATGGGTGCCCCGCCTGAGGTAGGCGTTCCCGGAATACCAGTTCGGGAAGACCTGCCGGACCCTGCCCACCGTGTCGATGTTGAACACATAGACATAGGCGTTCTGCGAGATGTTCACGTAGATGCGTGCTTCATCGTCCACGCGGTACTCCGACTTGTCCGTCCAAATGGACACGGATAGGCCGGGTACCGGTTCAGGCACCAACCCCAACGGCGAGGCTTGTGTGCCTCCCATCACGGAAAGTGCTCCCCCCCACACCATCAATGCGACCAGCATGAGCGTCTTGCCCATTGTCATCCACCTCCACCGGATATACGCGCGCGGGGGACGATTGGTTTCATCGGGTGACCCCAGACACCGGCGGACCGAGCGTTCAGCAAGGTCCTATGGGGCTCCCCCAACCTCCTGTGGCGCCAGCACGCTGTCCAGGTACTGTCCAGTATAGGAGTTCTCCTCAGAGCAGATGTCCTCAGGGGTCCCCTCCGCCACCACACGCCCCCCTTGGTCGCCCCCCTCTGGGCCGAGGTCCACGATCCAGTCAGCGGTCTTGATTACATCCATGTTGTGCTCGATGACCACGACCGTGCTGCCGCTGTCCACCAACCGGTGCAGCACCTTCAGCAAACGGCCAACATCGTCCGCGTGCAGTCCCGTCGTAGGCTCATCCAGGAGGTACAGGGTTCGGTCCGCTGTACGCCGGGCCAACTCACGCGCCAGCTTCACCCGCTGTGCCTCGCCGCCCGAAAGCTCGGTGGCAGGTTGGCCGAGTTTGATGTAGCCAAGCCCCACGTCCGAGAGGACCTTGAGCCGATCGTGGACAGGCGGAATCGCGGAGAAGAAGTTCGTGGCCTCTTCCACCGTCATGTCGAGCACATCGGCGATCGTCTTGTTCTTGTAGCGCACCTGCAGCGTCTCGCGGTTGTAGCGCGTGCCGCGGCACACCTCACAAGGTACGTACACATCAGGCAGGAAGTGCATCTC
>PUMK01000262.1 GCA_003551325.1 Candidatus Acetothermia bacterium
ACGATGCAGCCCGGGGACAGTAGAGCGTTCACCGCGGTACCTGTACAGCCGGGCGCTTCGTGAACGGTCTTGGCCGCAGGCCAGGGAGCGTAGTAGGTGTGGATGGGCCAGCTGAGGTCATACAGGTTGAACTGCGGCAGTACCGAGACCAAGTCCATATGGGCTTCCCAGTAGGCGTCCAGCGTACCCACATCACGCCAGTACGGCGTGGTGTTGCGGTTCCCCTGGTCGAACGGGAACGCCAGTACACGCTGGTGCCCCACCATGCGGTTGATGATGTCGCGGCCGAAATCGTGGCTTGAGGAGGGCGACGCGGCATCCTCCAAAAGGCACGCACGCAACACCTCAGGCTGGAACACGTAGATACCCATGGACGCCAGGCAGGTCTGCGGATCATCCGGCGCGGGTGATGGATGGGATGGCTTCTCCTCAAAGCTCTGGACCTCGCCTTCGGCGTTCGTGGCCAGTACGCCCAGCTCACCCGCCGCTTCGCCCAGCGGGACACGGAGTACCCCCACCGTCAGGTCAGCCTTGCGTTCGTGGTGAAAAGCGACCATGGGACGGTAGTCCATCTTGTACACGTGATCGCCTGCCAGAATGAGGATCGCATCGGGGGGCGTCTGCACGACCGACAGGCGTTCCACCGAGTACCAGTTCTGATGAATGGCATCGGCCGTCCCCTCATACCAACGATCGGCAACACGTTGTTGCGGCGAGAGGGGCGTGATGAACTCCCCCACAGCGGGACTGAACACCCCCCATCCCATGGCGATGTGGCGCTCGAGGGAGAGCGACTTGTACTGCGTGAGTACGTAGATCTGCCGGAGTCCGGAGTGCAAGCAGTTGCTCAGCGTGAAGTCGATGATGCGGTAGATGCCGCCAAAGGGAACCGCAGGCTTCGCGCGGTCGCGGGTCAAGGGTTGCAACCGCGCCCCACGCCCCCCGGCCAGCACGAACGTCAACACAGTTTCCATGCTCTCCCAGTCTACTGCCCCGGAGTGCTGGAGACTAGAACGGCGAGTGGCGGGTCACACAACCACCTCCGCTCAGCGGTTCCAGTTGAGCTCACCGCCAGCATCGGTCATCAGGAACGCAAGAACAGCAGGGCACACCGCTCCCCCACTGTCCACCGCTGCTGCACGAGGACCCATGATTACGTTGCCCGCACCGACAATGTGGCCGAAGAACCCCTCGTCGGTGTCGGCACACGGCTGTGTGTACACTCCCACCCCATAGCGACCGTTGCCGACGATCCGGTTCTCGGTTGCTATAAGCTGAGCGGCGTCCCTGAGCACAAGTCCCCCATTGGTGTTGGTGGCGATGATCGTCCGCCTGACCGCTGCCCTCGCCACTCCCCAGAGCACAACGCCCTCGGCGTTGTTCGCAACAATGCTGTCCACAATTCTGGCGTGTGCCAGCCCCCAGAGCCAGACACCGTCGAATCGATTGCCCCACACTAGCGATCGTTCCACCTCAACTCGGGAATACTGAAGAGCAACAATCCCTGTTCCATTGCGAACGATGCGCGATGACGTGACCGACGCTTCCGTCGAACCTCCGAACCATGCTCCCCCTTCGTTCTCGACCAGCAGGCACGCCTCTACCTTGATGCGCGCTCTTCCTTCTCCGAGGATGCCTACCCCTTGCTCCCCCCAACCTCCGCCGATCGCCAGATGCCCCACGTAGATCTCCGCCCCTTCCTCATCCGAGCTGATACGGATTACCGGGACGCCTGCTTCTTCGGCACGCAGTACCGTGTGTCCGGCCCCTTGGCCCTGGAGCCGCACGGGCTTCGTGATGGTCAGGTGTTCGGTCCATACACCCGCTCCCAGGCACACCACCCCTCCCTCCGGCGCTCCGTCCAGGGCTGCCTGAATCGACGTTCCCGGATCCACGTGCACCACGCAGGATTCGCGGTGTATGGCAAGAGGATTGGCAACGATAGGCTCCCCAAGGCCGATGATCACCAAGCACAACACAACCAAGCTTCGCCGAATCGGCTTCATCCAGCCTCCCAAAGCTCAGGATAGCACGTCATCCGCCTGCCACCCATTCTGGATACATTAGGCCCTGTGCACCCTCGGATCGCAAGGAAGACCGTCTACGCCAGGAACAACTCGTGGAAGGCATTGAGCACAGCGCTGTGACGCCCCGGGATCAACACGTGATGATTCCCCAAGGGCGCTGCAAGGAGTCGCTCGGTAGCAGCCGGGGACATCGCGAAGACCACCTGCGTACGGCACAGGTCATCTCTTCCTGGGCTCTCCGGGGCTACCGCTCCCTCCGCGAAGAAACCCTGGTCGAGGCGGCTCCCGCCAAACCGAGCCAACGTATACGGTCCCGGTTCCAACTGACCTTCAATCGCCACACCCAGGCCCGACTCAAAATGGGTACGCAACCGGTGTTCACGCGTCAGGGACAGGGGAACCGTGCAATGCGCCATGACGCCCCGTCCGGTTGCGGGCTCAATGTCGGCGGGGTTAGCGAGGAACCCGGGCTTTCCCGAAAGCTCCTCGGCAGCAATGAGGGCCAGCAAGGCAGGCAGGTCACCCTCGCACCCTGCGGGGATCCCCCGGTCAGCGAGCGCTGCCAGGGCCCAACACGCGGTGACTCCTTCTGAAAGTAACGCGAAGCAGGAAACCGAGATCGCAGAGAGCGATCGCTCTGCGATGAGTGCCTCCAGTGCTGCAAGCACCCGTGCGGCAGCCGCTCGGCCAAGCTCATCGAGTCCGAGCCCCTCTCCCCGGGGAACCCCGGAGGCGCATGCTGGCAGGCGCGCGAGCACTTCCCTGAGGGGGAGTTCCGATACGCGGAGTCCGAGCTTTGCTTCGACGACGCCAATATCCAGACCGCTGGCCACCAGCCAAGGAGCTGAACCGCCGATCAACCCCACGTGGTGGCGACGGAAGGCATGCGCAAGATCCCGCACTCGAAGCAACTGTGCCAACTGCTCGCCAGAGCCCTTGCTCAGGTGAACAAGCCTCACCTTACGGGCGCGTGCCTGCAGCGCTGCCACCGTCTCCATGGCGGCGGGAAGAGCGTTGCGGCCGCCATGGGAGACGACCAAGAGCGGTCCGTCAAGACCATCGGCCATTGATAGCGCGGCGGCCTCCGTGCCTCCGGTGAGAAGCAGCAACGCCGGAAGGGACACCCCGTCAAGCTCGGCGGGGTCGACCGGGGTGATCTCCACAGCAAGGTCCTCCCTGGCCATGCGCACGACACGCTCCACGATCTCCTTTTCGGACTGCCCGTCGAGTCGGGCGGACAACACCACCGCTTGCAAGGTTCGGCCCTCAACCATCATCGCTCCTTCCGTCCTCAAAGGCGCCCCCGACTTCATCACGTATCGTGCCATCCCGGGGAAGTTCGAGCCAACACCCGGTGCCATCGCACTCAGCGGCTTCCTGAGCAGGCGCAGCGACAGAACGCCTGCACGCGTCGGACGAGGGGCCTGTGTTCCGGATCCGGAAGACAAGACCGGTCGCCTCCCGCCCCCAGAGGGCAACGGAAGACGGCCGGTCGCTCATCCGCTCAAAGCTTCTTAGGAAACCATGATTTGGACAATCCTCGTGACTCCGGCCGCAACTTCCACATCACCCTGCCAACGAAGGTTCGCTCCCATGTAGAGTTGTAGCGTGTGCGTGCCGGCTGGCAGGCTTAACGTCAGCGGCGTCACCCCTCTGTGGATGCCGTTGATGTGGACGGCCAGCCCCGATGGACTGGAGTTGATCTGCAATGTACCCTGCCCGCCGCTCGGCGCCGTGCCACCCGCCTGGACGTTGATGGTGCGCGTCACGCCGGAGATGACGACCTCGTCGCTCGACCAGACGGGGACGAAGCCGAACATCAACAACTGCACCGAGTGCACACCTGCAGGGAGCGTGACCGAGAGCGGCGTCAAGCCACGCAGCACGCCATCAACCATCACGTGGAGCCCGACAGGGTTCGAGTTGATCTGCAACGTGCCCGTCCCCACCGGGGGCGGCCCCAGGACGGGCGCGATCGACAGGCGGCCCACGTAGTTGCCGCGCTCGGCAGTGAACCAAACGTCCTCGTCATCGAGCGCCATGAACACGGGGTGTACGTTCGTTCCCAGGGGGTACAGAACGATCGCATTGCGCATGGGGCTGAGGTACCCGACAGCGTTGGCCGCCCGGTCGGTGAACCAGATGTCGCCCACCCTATCCCTGACGAGGTCGAAGGGTTGGCTCCCTCCGGGAATCCGCCAGAAGCGCACGTCCCCTGTCGCGGGGTCGAGCGTGCCGATCGCCGGGCGGCTGGTGTCGGTGAACCACACCGAGCCGTCGGGACCCGTGGTGACGCCCAGCGGCCGGGTACCGAAGGGAAGCCCATAGTAGAGGGCCGTGTTGCTGTCAGGGTCAAGCGAGATCAACAGCTCGTTGTCCTGGGTGAACCACACGCGCCCATCAGGGCCCACGGCAACGCGATGGACGATCGCGGGTCCACCCGGCCCCTCCCATTCCGTAAACGGAGCCGATATCGAGGGCACCAAGAGGGCGATAGGGGGCGGGAGCATGGGGTTGCCGGGATGGAGTTCCGGGATCACTGGCGTCACGATGCCGACGATCTGGGTCGAGGAAGGCGACACCTGCGTCGGCTGCGTCATGATGAGCGGGAGTGTCACCAGGATCTGCGCCGGAGCGAACCGTGCGATCTTCCCGCCGTTACGTTCGACCAGCCACAGGTTGACCTGTCCCGGGCCCGTTGGGGCCGCCACGAGCGCCTGCGGCGTCGCCCCCGGCGTGGGCAAGCTCCACCGGTTGCTGCCCCCAGTGAACACCATCGTCTCCAGCGCGTTGGCCTGGGCAAGGGTGTAGTAGAGTGACCCCGTCGGACCGACAACCAGCCCGAACGGGCCACCGGTCACCGACCGCTCGCGGATCTCGTTGGCGAAAGGGTCGAGCTGGCCGATCTTGTTGCCGTTGAACTGAGCGAAGTACACTTTTCCGTCTGGACCGAGCCCGATTCCGTAGGGAAGGGCGTTGTCCGTCGGGATGGACCAACGGGTGAGATCGACCGTCTGCCCTTGAACCACGGGGAACATCATCAACAGAAGGGCAAGCGGCAGACCGACGCAGCGAAATGCCGACCTAACGACAGACCTGTGCATCACTGCCTCCTTGAGTGCGTTGCAAGCCATCCTATGCCTGAGGGTGCGCTCGATGCAAGGACCACACCACCCCGCGCGGCTCCTCCGTGGTACAAGCGACAGCGCGCAGTCTTCTTTCGTTGAGCCACCGAAGAGGTTACACTTGCTGAGTCCATATGATCTTTCATGGCATGCGTCGCTGAACAGCGGTTGACGCGGAAAGGTTGCAGGATGACGTTCGGCCGTTGGGTTCGTAACGTGCGCAGTTGTCTGGGACTAACACAGGATGAACTGGCGCGCGTACTCAACATCCATTGGACTACATTGTCCCGTTGGGAACGTGACAGAGCCCTGCCCAGTCTGAACCAGATCATGAAGCTGGCCCGTTGCTACCTCGCACACGCACTGGATGTCGAGGTCTGGACGGCTTCGCCGTCCAGACTCCCTCTCGACACACCGGGCAGGTGCGCGTATTTTGGCGAGGCAGCCTCGCCTACGCTGGCGGCGTACGTACAGTGTGCCCTGAACCGTAACGAGAAGGTCATGGTCGTGCACGATCCACACCTACCCCTTCGGGAGGCTCTGCAGAAGCTGACGACCGGGGTGCATGATTGGGAAGATGCAGTGCGGAGCGGCCAGCTTGTGGGTTTCCCTCTCAACGACGCGCTCACGCTGGACCCAACGCACGGAGATCCGTTATCGGTGTTCGCCAGGATCGTAGAGCTCGACCGCACAACAGCATGGGACGGATTCGCAGGGATCACCTGGCTCACCGACTCAAGACCTGCCCTTCGAAACCAGGATTCACTAGAAGCGCTCCTCTTCCTGGAACGGGCATTGGACATGGTGTACGCCACACGCACTCAAGAGCGCACCCTGGGCCTGTACCCTTCTGACGTACTCCACTGCCCCGGCGGTCCACATCTTCTGTCGCTGCAGCCGAGCGTTCTCGTCGCACACGGTATGGTCAAGAACCCTTTCTACGGCGACCCCCAATTGGCCTTCGCGGCCCAGCTTCTGGAGGTGGCCGCGTGCGGTCATTCCACGTTCGGCAACCGTCTGACGCACCACCACGGGACGCGTCTGGCTGAGGCCCTCTGACCAACGCAGCCGCTCCCGACTCCCCAACGTCACCTCATCGACGGTCGCCCGTCATTGGTCCTTGCTCGAACAACGCGAACACTTCCTGTTGTACGAGGGACTCGACCCGTGCGGTTCACCGCGGGACCGCCGAGTTCGAAGCGGCTGTTCGCAGCAGCGTGCATGTGTGGGAGGCGAAATGGGTAGGAGCGATCACCAGGAACACTTGCTCAAGACGCATCCCCAGAGGGAAGTCAGCGATGCGCTCTACGATGACTCGCTTGACACCCTCGTCATGTCGGATGTGCCAACAGCGGCCGATGAACCACAAGAGCAGCCTTGGGATGAAGACGAACTGCCAACCCGTGCACAAGACCCTGTCCAGACCTATCTAGGGGAGATAGGTCGCACCCCGCTGCTTTCCCGCGAGCAAGAGGTCGAGCTGGCCCAGGCGCTCGAGGTTGGCCAGCATGCAGAAGCAAGGCTAAGCGAGGGACCCGTGTCCCCTGAAGAACGTGAGGTTCTCCAGGCACGCGTTGCCCTTGGCAGGCAAGCACGGCAGAGGCTGATTGAGGCCAACCTGCGGCTGGTCGTGTCGATTGCCAAACGCTACACACACCGTGGTGTGCATCTTCTGGATCTCGTCCAGGAAGGCAACATCGGGCTGATGCGGGTCGTTGAGAAGTTCGACTGGCGCAAAGGCCACAAGTTCTCCACGTACGCTACGTGGTGGATCAGACAATCCATCACACGCGCCTTGGCGGATCAGGAACGCACAATCCGCGTCCCCGCGCACGCAGCTGAAGCACAACAAGAACTTCACGACCTGCGAAGGCAGTACACCATGGAGCACGGCATACCGCCAACCTATGAGCAGCTCGCCACCAGACTGGGAAAGAGCGTTGATCGGGTCAAGCGGATCGACCGTGCATCCTCGTACACAACCTCACTGGAGCGGGCGCTGTCCGAAGGGGGCGACGACACCTTGGGCGACATTCTGGCAGACCCATCCGCGCCCTCCCCCTATCGCGAGGCACTCCAGGCAAAGCTCCACGAGGAACTCAAACGAACACTCCAGGCACTTGATACAAGAGAACGGGAGGTGCTCGAACTCCGTTCCGGATTGCATGACGGTCACGCACGCACCCTGAAAGAGGTGGCCGCCATGTTCCACATCACGCGAGAGCGCGTACGACAGATCGAGATCCGGGCCCAGGAGAAGCTGCGGCACCCTTCACGGCACGAAGCCATCCGCAGACTGCGGGATCTCTTGACAGCCCAGCAGTAGGCGGCCTCCAGAGGCTAACGCTTCTTCTCCTCACGCTCCAGGTATTGCAGGATGGCCTCAACAACCAAGTAGTTGATCGACCGATCCTTATTCTCCCCCTGCCTTCGCAGGCGCTCTAGAACGTTCTGGTCAGCCTTCTTCTGAGGTATGTAGATGGAGATCTTGTCCAGCGGTTTCCGCATGTCTCCAGCTCTCGGCATGTGCTCTCACCTCCTTAAACAACCAGGCACCACCAACGGTATGACACCGGCAGCAGCGAAATAGCACAACTGCTATACTACAGTATAGGGATGGGTCATGTCCACCCCGATAAGCACGCCATTACACTTGCAGAATGCGCACCCCACAGATTCTAACGTCCGATAACCCATCTTCGTGGAGGGAAAAGCAGCTGCGCAGCAGTTGCTCGTGTGATAGCATGCAAGGTGAGGAAAGGGGTCACAGGATGGAGAAGGCTTTCGCAGTGGCGGCATTCGGGTTGATCATCGGCCTGGGCATCCTGCTCTACACAACGGGTGACGATACCCCCCCGCTGTCCACGGTTGATGAGCTATCGCTCAACAGGTACATGGGTCTCTGGTACGAGATTGCCAGCATCCCTGCGCGTTTCCAGAGACGCTGTGCGTATGGGACCACCGACACCTACACACTCCAG